>JAAYAV010000489.1 GCA_012719195.1 Anaerolineae bacterium
GCAGGCCCCCTTTGACTTCCTGCCGCGGGCGTTCGTGCCTCGGCTGCGGGAAGCCGGCTTCCCAGCCGCAGACGTCACTCTCTTTACCTCCGATAATCCCAAGAGGGCATTCGCACGTGAATAGCCTAGTCATCAAAGTAGGCGGCAACGAACTCGATGATACCCGCTTCGTCGAACGGCTCATCACCGTTCTGGTGGGCATGAAGGACCCGCAGCCGGTGCTGGTTCACGGAGGCGGTAAGGAGATAGCCGCTCTCCAGAAGCAGTTGGGCTTGGTGCCCGCCTTCGTCGAGGGGTTGCGCGTGACAGACGCGGACTCGCTCCGGGTGGCGGAGATGGTTCTCTCTGGGTCGGTCAACAAGCGACTCGTGGCGAAACTGGTGGCCGCCGGCGCCGGCGCCATCGGCCTGAGCGGCGTGGACCTGGGGCTAATCAGGGTGGAGAAGATGCAGCATCCCGCCGGCGATCTGGGCCTGGTGGGAGCGGTCAAGGAGACCAATACCGCGCCGCTCCAGGCACTCTTGGCGGCGGGCATGCTGCCGGTCATCTCGCCGATCTCTTTGGGACGCGATGGTAGGACGTACAACGTGAACGCCGACCACGCCGCGCTGGGTATCGCCCGCGGGCTGGGAGCGCAGTCGCTGCTTTTGGTCACCAACGTCAAGGGAGTCATGGCGGACGGAGCCGTCCTCCCTCGCTTGGGCGCTGGGGAGGCCCAGGCGCTCATAGCTGACGGCACCATCAGCGGCGGCATGGTCCCGAAGGTGCGTTCGGCACTGGAGGCAGTGGCGGCGGGCGTGCCCGAAGCCGTTATCTGCGACGTGGCTGGGTTGGAGGCCTTCGCCGCCGGCGGGCGCGGCGGCACGGCCGTGGTGGCAGGGTAGCGGGGCGACGCATCGGTTGACCCGAGGCAGGCGCGGCGGCTACGCGCGATCCTGCCGGCAGAAGCAAGGAGGAACAGTGAGCCTACGCGAGGAAGTCATAGCGCTCGAGAGCCAACACATCATGCAGACCTACCGGCGGGCCAACTTCGTGCTCGACCGTGGTGAGGGCGTTTACCTCTTCGACACCGACGGCAGGCGCTATCTCGACTTCTCCGCCGGCATCGCCGTGAACGCACTCGGCTATGGCGACCCTGAGGTGATGGAGGTCATCCGCGACCAAGCGGCCCATTACTTCCATGTCTCCAACCTCTACCACTCCGAACCCATGGCGCGGCTGGCCAAGACTCTCACGGACCTGTCCTTCGCCGACCGGGTGTTCTTCTGCAACTCCGGCGCGGAGGCCAACGAGGGCGCGATCAAGTTTGCCCGCAAGTGGGGCCGCAGCGGAGGCCAAGATCGGCACGAGATCGTGGTCTTCACTGGCGCCTTCCACGGTCGCACCATGGGGGCACTCACCGCGACCCCGCGCGAGGCCTACCAGGCAGCCTTCCGGCCGCTGATCGGCGGGATCAACGTGGCGCGCTTCAACGATCTGGACTCGACGGCCCAGGCGATCACCCCCAAGACTTGCGCCATCATGGTGGAGCCGATCCAGGGAGAGGGCGGGATTCACCCGGCCAGC
>JAAYAV010000490.1 GCA_012719195.1 Anaerolineae bacterium
AACTTGTGTGCCGCTCGAGCGCTCGAAGCGCTCGAGCGGCCAGGTTCTTCTCGCCGGGAGCCGCTTTGCATTCCACGCGTAACTCACCGGAGACGTCGCCGGCCGGACGCGCTCGTAGGGTAAAAGCGATCTCGTCATAGACGTCCACCGGGGCGAACACGGTGAAGACCTCGTGGTAGCCGGACTCGTTGCCGGGCCCTACCAGGAGGCATAGGTTGACTTTCGCAGGCGTGCGCTTGATTGATTCCATCTCTGTCCGTCCTTACCGGTCGGTCTCGTCGCCGGCGGCCGCGACAGACTGGTTGAACCAACGGTCGTAGACCTGCCGCGAGATCAACGGCCGGCCCACCTCTTCCAGGGTCGCCCCCCTGATAGAACCGTTCTCGATGAGCTCCCGGCCCGCCAGCGCCGCGGCGCGCAGCACGCTCCGTCCGTCAGGCGTGAGTTCGTCATCGCGCTTCATCACCGAGGCATGCGGGCGGAGCACGGGCCCAGCGAACTCAACGCCGGCATTCTCAGCCAGTTCTTGGACGATCCGCACGACCGAACCGAAGTTCTCCTTCTCCCACCAGCCGCCTGTAGACACGAGGGCGAACTTCTTGATCTGCACATGGCTGCGAAGACGCGCCCTCGTGCGTCCATCACGGGTGCGTACCGTCGGGTCCAGAAGAGGCGTCAACCTGTTGAGGAAGTGCTGCATGTCTCCGGGCAGCGGAACGTACACCGGTGTAGCGAGAACTACGATCTCGGCCTGTGAAAGACGCCCATAGAGATCGCGCATGTCGTCGGCGTGGTGGCATTCGCCCGGGCGCTTGAACCAGCAGCGCATCTCTCCGCAGTCACAGGGTCGGATCTTGAGACGGCTTGGGTAGACGGTCTCCGTCTCGGCGCCCGCTTCCCTCATCCCGTCCAAGAAGGCCGCGAGCAGCATCTCGGTGTCGCCTCTTTCCATCCGGGGACTGCCGTTGACAGCCATCACCCTGGTCATCGTCCCTCCTTGGCTTCGCCGCACGTTGTCCCGCGCCGCCGGCTGTTCGTTGCTACCGCTACCGCGACCAGAACGTCCTGGTGAGCGGCAAGAGTACTGCGAATAGTTCCAGACGTCCCAAGAGCATCAAGAACATCAAGACGATCTTTCCAAACGGATCGATGAAGGCGTAGTTGGCCATGGGTCCCACCGCGTCGAGACCGGGGCCCACAACATTCAGAGTCGCAGCCACCGCCGACGCCGCGGTCACGATGCTGACGTTGGATATGGAGAGAAGCAGCGTCCCGACGACGAAAGTCATGAGCCAAAGGAAGCAGAAACCCAGGACCGCCGTCAGCAGGTGCTCGGGGACAGCCCGGCGGCCCAACCGCACTGGGATGACCGCCCGCGGATGGATCTCGCGCCGGAGCACCCGGTTGGCGCTCTTCCCCACGAGGAGCAGGCGCACCACCTTCACGCCGCCCGCGGTGGAACCGGCGCACCCCCCCACGAACATCAGCAGCAGGAGGAGGGTCTTGGCGAAG
>JAAYAV010000082.1 GCA_012719195.1 Anaerolineae bacterium
ATGGAGGGCACGGCGTTGAGCACTAGACCGCACCGTCCGAAGGTGTCGAAGGCGTCACGCACCGCCTGGCAGGCGATCTCGGGCGAGCCCTCGCCGATGTGGATGGGGCCGGAGACGCCGCCCCAGAAAGCGTGCCGGTCGCCCAGCTTCGCCGCCACTACCTTCATGTCCTGGTGTCCCAGGGCCGGCTCGATGGCGTCATAAGCGTCGAACTCCAACTCCGCCAGGATGCCCAGGATGGGCATGATGCCCGTCTCCACGGTATAGGCGGTGACGGCCCCGCCCGAGCGCATGGCCTCTATCTCCTCCTTGATCTGAGGCACGACGAAGCGCCGCAGTTGGGCCGGACTCCAGTGGTCGGTGGTCTCGTAGAAGCCGTTGCGCCGCATCACATCCACGCCCCAGCCGCTCAGCACCTCGGCCATGCGCAGGTTGGACCGGTGCTCGATCTCCAGGTAGCGCTCCATCAGGTCGGGCCGGTCGACAGAAGTCAGGATGGCCTGGGTGCCGCCCCAAAGCTGCAGCGTGCCGGACAGGCCCTTGCCCACGGTGGCGTACGTGACGACCTGGTAGCGATCGGCGAGGGCCTTGGCCGCCAGGAAGCGCTCCTTCGCCCGGGCGATGTCGGCGTCGGTCGGCGGCAGGTGCAGGTACTGGAAGCGGTCCAGATCGTCGTCCGTCTTGAACCAGGGCTCAACGAAGCGGGAGACGTTCCAGTCGTCGTAGATGAGGACGTCTTCGCGCTGCGGCATGTCGTCGGTGAGGCGGATGGCGGCGGTCAGGGGACCGGCCGGGGTGTCGAAGCGCTTGTGGAGGATGGGCCAGCGTTCGCCGGCAACCGACTCCTGCCACACGTTTGCGGTCACCTCGGGATGGCGGGAGGGTTCCAGCGCGAAGTGCACGCAGGCGTCGAGGCCGAGTCCGTTGACGATCAGGTCCAGGCTGTCGGCGCGGCTCTTCCAGGTGTACTGCGGGCCCACCAGGGAAGGGCTGAAGGCGGGGCAGCAAGGGACGTAGTCCACGTCCTGGCGGCGGAGCGCGGCGAGCATCCGTTCGCGAGACGTCATCGTTGTCGCCATGGGACTCTCCTCCCGGGATCGCGGGTCATACCCGGCGCGGCTCTACCTCCGTAGTGTCCGCCTGGTCTCCGCCCCCGCCCACCGGCCAGCGGTCGAAGCGCCACTCCTGCCCGCAGGCGCAGGTTACGGTGGCAGGCGCCTCTGGGGGCTCATCCAGGGGCAGGCCGCAGTCGCACTCCCACCACTCGCCCTCGGCGGTCGCCACCAGGCAGTTGAGGTGCTGGTAGCGGGCGAGGGACGGCGGCTCGGCGGCGCAACCGTCGCACTGGCGGTCGCCGCACGCGTCGGGGCAAGTGGGGATCGTCGGTTTGTCAGTCATGGGCTCAGTATGGCGCTTGCCGCCGCGCCCGGCAACGCAGGGAGATTGGCCACAGAGGCACGGAGACACGGAGAAGGGCACCTGCCGTAGAGATCCAGGCACCTCTGTGCCTCTGTGTCTCCGTGGCTAACCTATTTCCCGGGCAGGACGGGGATGTAGCAGGTGAGTTCCCCCTGGCCGCAGTTGGCCCACTCCACCTGGATGGTACGGTGCTCGATGCCGTGGTCGTCGTGCAGCACTCGCCCCAACTCGCCCATGATCTGCTGCACCTCGGGGAGGGTGGCGGCCTCGACTACCACGTGTGAGGAGAGGGCAGTGAAGCCGGGGCCGAGGGACCAGACGTGCAGATCGTGCACGTCGGTGACGCCGGGTACCGCGCCCATGGCGGCAGCAATGGCGTCCAGCGAGACTCCTTCCGGCACACCCTCGGTAAGGATGTGGACGGAGCGGCGCAGGAGGCCGATGGAGCTGTAGGCCACTATGAGGCCGATGAGCACGCTCACGATGGCGTCCACTTCGGTGCGGCCGGTGACCATTATGATGGCGGCGGCGACAAGCACGCCCACCGAGGCCAGGCCGTCGCCGAGGACATGCAGGAAGGCCCCGCGCACATTGATGTCCTCTTCGTCGTGCCCGTGCAGCACCAAGGCGGAGGCCACGTTGGCGACCAGGCCGATCAGGGCGATGACCAGCATGGGCCCGGCCATGATCTCGGGCGGCTCGGAGAAGCGGTGCCAGGCCTCCCGGAAGATGCCCACGGCGACCACCACTAGCGTAACGGCGTTGGCCAGGGCGGCCAACACCTGGACACGGTGGAAGCCGAAGGAGTGCCGCTCGTCAGCGGGCAAACCGGCGATGCGGATGGCGGCATAGCTCATGGCCAGGGCGAG
>JAAYAV010000083.1 GCA_012719195.1 Anaerolineae bacterium
TCATGGAAGCCCCCTGGCCGGGGAGTCGACGCTGCCGGGCGCGCTCATGCGATCGATCGCCGAGGCAAGCTCGGTGAGGGCGACGGTGACGGCGCTGGACGGATGCTGTGTGACGAGTAGGCGCCCCTGGTTGAGGCACTCGGACAGGCGGTCGCCCTCGTTGGGAAGGATCAGGAAGACGTCCTCTTCGAGGCTGCGCTGCGCATCGCGATGTCCTAGGGGAGAGGGCTGCGTCCGGTTGGCCAATACAAGGCGGTTGCGGTCGCTGCTACCGACCTCATCGAGCCAGTCGAGCTTGAGGCGGCCCAGGGAGAATTGGGTGCGGTCCAGGCCAAGCACGAGCACGACGATATCGGCCTCGGCTATCACCTCAGCGGCCCAGGGGCCCACGCCGGTGCCCAGGTCGACGAGCACGTGGGCGGCCAGCGAGCGAGCCTCGCGGACGATGTCACCCGCCGGAGAGAGGTCAAGGTCGGGACGCGGAGGGAGTATGAGGCCGGGCAGGGCGCGGAAGCTTAGGCGGGGAGTCCCGCCGACTAGATACCGCGGGAAGGCAGCGGCGGGGTGGTCGGCCTCGGCGACCGCTTCCAGGCCCGGACCGGAGGGCAGGGCGAGCATGGGAGCAAGACCGCCCAAGGGCCACGCCAGATCAAGCGCGATGGTCATGGAGCGCCCGCCCAAGATCTCGGCCAGGTTAGCGACGATGGTGGTAACGCCCACGCCGCCGGCCACACCCAAGAATGCCGTGACCCGGCCGCGATGGAGTGTCGGCGGCTTGGCGGAGTGGGAGAGCAGACGCCGAGCCCTGGTCACGAACTCCAGGGGGCTGACCGGCTTGACGGCGACCTCATCCACGCCGAGCTGGAAGAGCGCCAGGCGCTCCTCGCCGCGGCTCGCGTCCACCAGAGCCATGACGGGAGTGGAGGCGTTCTGGGGCATGTCCGGCATGGCAGCAAGCAGGTCCAAGACGTCCAGCCTCTGGCTCTCGACGTCGACCACGACCAGGTCGAAGGGATCCGTCCGCAAAGCGGCTAAGGCGGCCAGGCCATCGTACGCCAGGCGGACCCTCGACCCGCGCGACTCCAGTGCAGTGCGCAGAGCGGCGCCGGCCGCCCTGTCGTCGATAAGAAGGAGTACCCTATCTGTCTGCTGCATCAGGTTGTGAGTCTTCCCGGATGCCGTTTCGGAGACCCTATCGAGGGGTCCGCGCGCCGGCTAGGGTCCCGGTGTCGCGGACGCGGTGTTTGGCCAGCCGCTCGGCCAGGCCGGCGATGGCCCGAGCTGCCGGGGTGCGCGGCGCGGACGCCACCAGCGGGGTACCTCGGTTCACCGACTCAACGAAGGCGCGGGCGTCATGGGGAACGGCGGCCCCGATCTCGCGGTCGAGGGCGCCGGAGATGTCGGCCGCACCGAGCGGCCGGGCGCTGGAGACCTGGTTCATAACCAGAATAACGTCCTGAGGTGGGAGCCCGAGGCTATCCAGAACCTCAAGTGCGGCCGCAGCCGCTCTCACGCCGGCTACCTCGGGCGTGCTGACGATCAGGGTAGCGTCTGCCAACTCGAGCACCGCTAGGTTGGCGTCGGAGAAGGTAGGTGCGAGGTCAACCACGACAAAGGGAAAGTCACGTCGGAGTTGCTCTACGACGGCCCGGGCTCCCTCGGCGGTCACGAGGGGCGCGGAGGCCGGTGACAGAGGGGCCGCCAGCAGCCGCACCTGGTAGTGCGTGTCCGAGAGGTGTGCCATCAGTACGTCGGGCTCGAAATCGCCGCCATAGCGCGTGATCAGCTGATCAATGGTGTGGACGGGGCGAGCATCCAGCGTGAGGGCCAGGTGACCGGATTCGAGCGCCAGATCACAGGCCGCGACTTCGCTGCCCTCGAGGGCGGCCAGCGCCACGGCAAGATTGGCGGCCAGCACCGACCGGCCGGCTCCCCCGCGCAGACCGAAGACGGCTATCACGGTCCCCAGCCGGTGCGCCTGCTCGAGGGCGGGGGCAGCCCCTCGGCGGGCCAGCAGTGCGCGCACTCGGGCCAGCAACTCCGGCGCTTCGAATGGCTTGACCACGTAGTCGTCGGCGCCCGCCTCGAAGCCGCGGATCTTGTCCTCGATAGCGTCGCGGGCGGTTAGGATGACGATGGGGAGTGCCGCCGTTCGTTTGTCCGCTCGCAGGCGCCGCGTTAGCTCGAAGCCGTCCATGTCGGGCATCATGACGTCGACGATGAAGAGGTCGGGGCGGCTCTGTTCCTGAAGGTCGAGGGCTTCGCGGCCGCTCTGGGCTATCACGGGTGAGTAGCCCGCTGCCTCCAGGTAGGCAGCGACCAACTTGGCCACGCCGGGGGTGTCCTCGACAACCATTACTCGTTCACCGGGCACGATGGGCCTCCGGGGCAGGGAGTGTGCGCACGTCCGACGAGAGGCTGCCTGGTGCTGGAGCAGCAGGCAGGCCTAGCCGGGGCCCTCCTGATGGTGGCCCGTGTCTTGGGCCAAGGTACGGTGGGCCAGGTAGGTATCGTCCACTCGTTGCCCCACATGAGGGGGCTGGAGCGTAAGGCTAGCATAAAGACGATCAACGAGGCCGGGGCTTGGGCGCCACCGGCCTCGCGTTCAGCCTGCTGTGGGTGCTAGGAGCCGCTAGATCTGCCGGGCTAAGCGCCCTCGGGTTCCTTCTCCTTCTTGGCCTCGGCAATGATCTGCTCGGCCACGTGGGAAGGCACCGGATCGTAGTGGGAAAGCTCCATGGTGAAGACGCCGCGCCCCTGCGTCATGGCACGCA
>JAAYAV010000007.1 GCA_012719195.1 Anaerolineae bacterium
ATCGGGTTCATCAACGAGTTCCAGGACCGGCTGTTGTTTGGGACGGACCAGTCGTTCGGGCGGCCGGAGTTGGTGATGCCGCACCAGGGGTTCCTGAAGGGGCTGGTGGCGGAGGGCAAGATCAGCGGGGAGGTATACGAGAAGATCGCCTGGAAGAACGCGACGCGGCTGCTGGGCCTGTAGGAGCGGCACCGGGGAGCAGATGATCCGCCAAATGCGGTCCAGCGTTCGTGTCAGCGGCCCGAAACCTGGCACGACCCGCCGGACCGGGACAACTGGAGCAGATGGCCCCGGCGCCGGCCCACCGACCTCAGAGAGGGAGGGCGCGGGGGCCCTCCCTCCCCCAATCCCCGCACGGCCTAGGGCGCGGGCGGCAGCCTGAACTTGCCCACTTAGGAGAGCGGCGCCGGCAACATCCGGTAGAATCCGCCGCGTCGGTAGGGGCGCACAGCAGTGCGTTCATCGCCTGCCGTGCGCCCCATAGCCCGGGAAACAGAAACCCTGCTGCCGCCGATGCCTAGCACTCTGTGCCGAAGTCGGCCTCGAAGGCGCGCACCAGCTCCCGCCCCCAGTCCTCCAGTGGGGCTAGGCGCCCAAAGAAGAAGCGCAGCACCGGTGGCTGGTGGGCGAACTTGAGCCCCTTCACCAGGTGCCGGTGGGCATACAGCCACGCCAGCCGGTCCACCGCATACTCGATCTGAGACATGGTGTACACCCGGCGCGGTACCGCCAAGCGGGCCAGTTCCAGGTCCGCCAGCACATCCTTACCGCTCTCGTCCGGGTCGGTGGAGACGGTGCCCCGCTCCATGCTGCGCACGCCCGACGCCAGGTAGATCGAGGTGGCCAGGGCTCCCGCCGGGTACTCCTCCTGCGGAATGTGGGGCAGGAAGCGCATGGCGTCCACGTGGGCCGCCAAGCCGCCCGGAGGCGTCACCGCCGGCACGCCCCGGGCCACCAGGCGCTCCACGAAGTAGCGCACGAACTCCACCCCGCTGCCGGCTGTGTCCAGGTCGGTCATCTCGCGGATGCCCACCGCCATGGCCTCCACTTCCTTGGTGGACATGCCGCCGTAGGTGGCGAAACCCTCGTACACCGGCAGCCAGGGCAGGATGCGGCCGTAGTACTCCTCGCTGCTGGTGGCGATCAGCCCGCCGCGCGCCGCCGCGCTCTTGCGGCCCGACATGTAGAAGATGTCCACGCAGGACATGAGTTCGGCCATGATCTCGCCGATGCTCTTGTCGGCGTAGCCCGCTTCTCGCTGCCTGATGAGGAAGGCGTTCTCCGAGATGAGGCTGCCGTCGAAGACCAGCGGGATGCCATGGGTGGCCGCCACCGCCTTCACTTCGCGCAGGTTGGCCATAGAGAAGGGCTGCCCGCCGATGAGGTTGGTGGTCGCCTCCATGCGCACGAAGGGGACGTGCTCCGCGCCGTACTCGGCGATGGTCTCCTTAAGTTTCTGCACGTCCATGTTGCCCCGGAACGGGTGCGTCCCGTCCGTCTTCATAGCCTCGTCGGTGTACAGCTCCAGCACTTGGCCGCCGTTGAGGTCGATGTGCGCCTTGGTGGTGGTGAAGTGGTAGTTCATGGGCACCACGTCCCCCGGCTTGACGAAGGCCTTGGACAGCAGGTTCTCCGCCGCCCGGCCCTGGTGCACCGGCAGGGTGTGCTCGAAGCCCAGGACTTCCTTCACGGCGTCCTGCAGGCGGTAGAAGCTCTCCGACCCGGCGTAGGCGTCGTCCGCCACCATCATGGCGCCCAACTGGTTGTCACTCATGGCGTTGGTGCCGCTGTCCGTGAGCATGTCCAGGAAGACGTCACGTGTGCGAAGGAGGAACGTGTTGTAGCCCGCACCCTCCATGGCCGCCAGGCGCTGTGCCGCGGGCGGCAGGTTGGTCTTCTGCACGATGCGGACCTTGTGCATCTCCATGGGAATCTCACGACCATCGGACAACCGTACGTACATTTCGCTCCTCCGCATAGTGGCCGTTGCGCCCACGAGGACGTGGGCCGATCGGGGCGGGAGACAACACACAGAAGGGCGCGTCCCCCCACGCCCCGGTGCGCGCGAGGATAGCACGAGGTGACTCATGCGGAAAGGCGCCTGGTGGTTGCTTCGTTGTACAGTAGGTTACCCAGGCACATCCTATTGACATCCGTGTAGTCTCAGCTGATACTATAGTCTCCAGCCATGCAGTGCAGGAGGTCGAATGAGGTCGTAGTCAGGCCGCCGCAGTACACGCGCGCACGGGGCTGCCAGACAGCCACGGAGGCAAGGAGTGGGAGCTCAGGGTCTGCCTTCTCGACGACGCTTCGCCCGTCAGCTCATGTCGCTGGCCATCGTCTTCGCCCTCATATTCCCGGTCCTCGGGCCGCCCGCGAGGGCCTCCGCCCAGAGCCCGGGCACCACTAATCCGGCAGCCCGCTTCAGCGCCTGGCCTGACCATGAACTGCTCATCGTGCATCCCCCCCGACTAACCGGGACGCAGCAGCTCAGCATCATCGAACCCGGCGCCGACCTGAAGACACACACCTCCCTCGGGTCCGTAGACATCGCCAAGGCGAATCCGCAGGACGCCACCGCCGCCGCGGCCGGGCGGCTGCTGACTTCCGCCCGCGACTCCGTCCTCTATGCCTACCGGTACCGTCCCTCCCCAACGAGCCCTGACTACGTTGGCCTGTCCTTCTACCAACCGGCCTACTCCGTGCCGATTCACAAACTCTCCGATCTGGCCCCGCGAGTGAACGACGGCGCCCACTTCTTCGATCTCGCCGTCGGCGACGTTGACGGCCAGCCCGCCGATGACTCCGACTATCGCGACGAGGCCGTGGTCGCCTGGGCCCATGCCGATGCCAGCGACGGCGCCACCGACGGCAAGCTGCAGGTGGCCGTGGCGGTCCTCGACTTCGGCAGGGCCAGCGAGTCCGCTCCGGGCACGATCACGGCCACAACCGCCGTCGCCGCCCCGGGGCTGGACGCGGGCGCCATCGCCGCCGGCACCATC
>JAAYAV010000084.1 GCA_012719195.1 Anaerolineae bacterium
CCAGGCAAGATCCCAGATAGCCGACGCTCTCCTCAGCCCAGCGCTCTTCCCTGGCGATGGTGTCGGCCAGGCGCCCGGCTGGTGGCGGCCACAGCTCTACGATCACGCTGAGGTGGCGTCCAGCGGCACGCACGACGTCCAGCACGGCCGGGATGTCCAGGAGGCCGGACCCGGCGGCGCAACCGGTGATCTCGTACCCGAACATGTGGCTCATCCGCCCGACAATGAAGTCCTTGACATGCACATTCACGGTCCAGGGGGCCAGAGCGGCGACGGTTTCCTCGGGCCGTTCCAGGGCGCCGAGGGAGTTGGCCGTGTCCAGGCAGACGCCCACGGCGGGGCTGTCTATTCGCTCCAGGATCTCGATCAGCCGGGGCGACGAGTGGCGACCGTGGTTCTCCACCGCCAGGCTGACGCCGGCCCGCTGGTAGGCGGGGGCGACGGCCCGCAGCGCCGAGACGATCTTGTCGTCGCTCGGCTGCGAGTCGGCGGTGTCGGTGACGGTGCGGACGATGGGCGAGGCCACCCGGCCGGCGAGATCCAGGTAGCGCCGGAGCAGTTCGCCGCCGATGCCGCGGGTGCCGACCTCCAGCGAGAGCCCCAGCTCCCGCGCTCGCCGGCACACGTCGTCAAGATCCGCGGGCGAGAGCCGGTCCAGGGCCAAGTTGTCGCAGAACTGGACCACGCCGACGCCGAGCTCGGCCGCGCGCTCCAGCAGGCCAGATGCGGTCAGCGGGCGCGGAGGTGGGTGGCCGGGGACGCCGATGGCCCAGGGGTAGGTGAAGGAGCCGATGCCCAGACGCAGGCTCACTCCGGGCGCCCGGCCGCCTCGGCCTGGGTGATGGCGCGGATGCTCTCTCGTACGGCCTTGGGGGCGAAAACGCGCTCTTTCCAGTCCGGCTGGAACAGCACCTGCTTGGCGCGGGCGACGGCCAGCTTGGCGCCGTCGGAAAGCGGCGTGTCGATGACGCCGAAGAACAGGGCCAGGTTGATGCGGATGTGGCCGAGGAGGAACTCTCGCGCCGCCTCCTCCGGGACGCCCCGGCGAACGGCTTCGTCCATGGCCTCGCGCACCACCGTCAGGCAGGTGGCCGCCACCGTCTCGGACAGGGCCGGCTCCAGGAGCGCCATCTGCTCCACCGTGACGCGGTAAGCCTTGAGCACGGGGGCGAACATGTCCCGTGCCACCGCCTCGCCGCGGGCGTAGTCCTTCTCCGGCCCTTGCATGAGGGCACAGACGATGTGTTGCGGCGCCGTCACGCCGCCGAAGTAGTCATCGAGAGCCGCCGGGTTGTCCGGACGGACGAACACGGATGGGTGGCAGGGATGGGTGACGAAGTAGGAGATGTCGGCCCGCTGGGGCAGGACACCGGCGGAGGGGGCGGCCGGGTCGAGGCAGATCACCAGGGCCCCGCGGCGAGCGAGAGGCACGGCCTGCTGGGTGGCCACCGGCCCGACCAGGTTGTCGGGGACGGCGAGGACGATGACGTCGGCCTGGGAGGTGGCCTCGGCGTAGGCGGTGGGTGCCAGGCCGCGCCGGCGCAGGTTCTCGATGCCCCGGCTCCCGGTCTCCACGTACAGCATGCGGTAGTTGA
>JAAYAV010000491.1 GCA_012719195.1 Anaerolineae bacterium
AACTGGATCTACAAG
The DNA here is from genome assembly GCA_012719195.1 of Anaerolineae bacterium. Classification (GTDB taxonomy): domain Bacteria; phylum Chloroflexota; class Anaerolineae; order DRVO01; family DRVO01; genus Ch71. Next base: position 16 of record JAAYAV010000491.1, read on the forward strand.
AACGAGAACGGCGTCGTGCGTAACCCCTTGCGGCCGCTGCTCACGGCCACGGAGATGGACGAGCTGCCCTTCGCCGACCGCGAGCTGCTCTACGCCGCCCATCCTCCCAGCCGCAACAACCGAATCCGCCCCTTCATCACCGGGCGGGGCTGCCCCTACAACTGCTCCTTCTGCTTCAACCGGGCCTACTCCCAGCTCTACGAGAGCGAAGGCCATAGCGCCAACCTGCGGCGCCGGAGCGTGGAGAGCGTCCTGAGTGAGATCGAGGAGGTGCAGTCGCGCCACGGGCTGGCCTTCATCACCTTCATGGACGACACGTTCATCGTGCAACGACGCTGGTTGGAGGAGTTCGCCCAGGCCTACCCGCAGCGCGTCGGCCTCCCCTTCTGGTGTCAGGTGCGCGCCAACCTGGTGGACGAGCGCATGGCCGGAATCCTCAAGCAGGCCGGCTGCGTCAGCGTCAGCTACGGGATCGAAGCCGGGAACGACCGCCTACGCAACGAGATCCTTAACCGGAATATGACTCGGGAGCAGATCCTGGGCGCCGCCCGCATCCTGCGGGGACACCGGATCGCCTTCTCGACCAACAACATGCTGGGCTTGCCCACCGGCGGCTTCGCCGAAGACCTGGAGACTCTTGCTCTCAACATCCAGGCCGGCCCCGCCTATGCCAACGTCTTCCTCTACCAGCCTTACCCCAAGACACAGCTCGGAGAGATGGCCCTCCAAGAGGGCTACATGCACGGCACCTTCGACGACCTGAGCGGATCCGTCACTCTGGGCACGCCCATCCGCTTCGGCAGCGAGGCCGAGACGCGCCAGATCGAGAATCTGCAGAAGCTCTTCGCCCTCACAGTGGAGTTCCCTTTCCTGCTGCCGCTCGTGCGCCGGCTAGTCAACCTGCCGCACAACGGCGTCTTCTGGTTCATCTACAAGGCCTGGAAGGGCTACGCCATGAAGAAGCGCATGTTCCCCTATCCGCTCAGCGCCGGCGAGTATATCCGCTCTGCCCTCCAGTACATGCGCATTCGCTCCCAGTAGACCCCCAGCCCCACCCCGCCACGAGGGTGAACCGCGCACTGCAGGCGGTCTCTCTCATGCACAGATCTCGGTTCCGGAGTATAATAGCGGTTTGAAGCGAACCCATCTCCGGAACACGAGTTGGCCAGACAAACAGAAGTACAAGACCTATATCGCATCCTCCAGGTCGACCCGGCCGCAGAGCCAGAGGTCGTAGAGGCCGCCTATCGGCGCCTGGCGCTCAAGTACCATCCCGACGTGAGCAGCGCCCCCGATGCCGCCGGCCGCATGCGCGACCTCAACATGGCCTACGAAGTCCTGGGCGACCAGGATCGGCGGGCGGAGTACGACCGCACCTTCAGCCGGGGCCGAGCACCGGTAGTCCGGCGCGGGCCGAGGACGCCGCCGCCCAAACTGAGAGTCCAACCGGAGTCGCTCAACCTGGGTCCCCTCGCCAAGGGCAGCATGCAGACAGCCCACCTGCAGGTAACCATGGAGGGCATCGGCTCCCTCCGGGGCAGCGTCCGCCCGAACCAGGCCTGGCTGCGCACGAGCGTGGGCCAGGCAGAGGGCAACTTCTGCACCGTCGAGGTCACGGTGGATACCGCCAACCTACGCGACGGCTGGCGTCACGCCGGGTCCGTCACCATTGGTACGGTTGTGGGAGGCAGCGTGACCGTCCCCGTGACGGTGGACGTCGAGCCGGAGCCCAGGCCGGCCGTGCGCGTCGAACCCGAAGTCCTCGACTTCGGCGAGGTCTACATCCAGGCGGGCGCCGTAGCACGCGAACTGCGCGTCCACAACGGCGGCACAGGGCACCTCTCCGGGCACGTGAACATCAGCCACACCTGGGTGTCCGTGCAGCCGGAGAGATTCTCGGCCAACGACCAGAACCTGACGATAACGGTGCGCCCGGCCCGCCTGAAGGCGGGGAGACGCTACACCACCAGGCTGCACCTGGAGACCAATGGCGGCATCGCCGTGGTCCCGGTTCGGGTGAGCGTATCCGAGATCATGCGCCCCCTCCCGGCCACCGACAGCCCCGACTACTGGTTCGAGCTGATTGGCCGCCTCCTTCCCCGCGAGAAGTGGGAGAAGGACCTCACCGCCGAACTGCTGCTGCGGGCTCAGCAGCGAGACTGGCACCCTACCGAACAGCAGCAGGCACTGATCGCCCGCATCAAGGCCCGCGGGCTCGCCGACTGAGTTCCCCTACGATCGCCTGAGGTTACTGAATGCAAACTGGCAACGTGCGAGCGGTTAACATCGACAGTGAGATGCGCGTGTCCTACTTGGACTACGCCATGAGCGTGATCGTGGCGCGCGCCCTCCCCGATGTGCGCGACGGTCTGAAGCCGGTACAGCGCCGCATCCTCTACGCCATGCAGGACCTCGGCCTGGCGCCCGACCGCCCCTACCGCAAGAGCGCCCGTATCGTGGGCGAGGTGCTCGGTAAGTACCACCCACATGGCGACTCTGCCGTCTATGATGCCATGGTTCGCCTGGCCCAGGACTTCACCATGCGCTACCCACTGGTGGACGGCCAGGGCAACTTCGGCTCCATCGACGGAGACGGCGCGGCGGCTCAGCGCTACACCGAAGCCAGGCTCGCCCCGGCGTCTCGAGAGCTCCTCGCCGACATCGACAAGAACACCGTCGACTTCATCGAGAACTTCGACGCCTCCCTCAAGGAGCCGTCCGTACTGCCGGCTGCGCTGCCGAATCTCCTGATCAACGGGGCCAGCGGTATCGCTGTCGGCATGGCCACCAACATCCCGCCCCATAACCTGGGCGAGATCTGCGATGCCCTGGCCTACCTGATCGACCACTACGATCGGGCCGATGAGGTCACCGTTGACGAACTCCTCCAGTACGTCACAGGGCCCGACTTTCCCACCGGCGCCCTCATCATGGGCGAAGCCGGCATCGCCTCCGCCTATGGCACCGGTAAGGGCCGCATCATCATGCGCGCCGTCACCGAGATCGTCGAGTTCCGCAAGGACCGCTACGCCATCGTCGCCACCGAGATCCCGTACCAAGTCAACAAGTCGGCTCTCATCGAGAAGATAGCCGAACTGCACCGGAACGGTCGCGTAGATGCCATATCCGACCTGCGCGACGAGTCCGGACGGGACGGCCTCCGCATCGTCGTGGAGCTCAAGAAGGGCGCCCAACCCAACAAGGTTCTCAACCAGCTCTTCAAGTGGACGCCGCTGCAGACGTCGTATAGCGTCAACATGCTCGCCCTGGTGGACGGGCAACCCCGGGTTCTCAACCTCAAGAAGGTCCTCCTCCACTTCCTACAGCACCGCCGCACCATCGTTGAACGGCGCGCTCGCTACGACCTCGAGCGCGCCCAGAAGCGCGCCCACATTGTGGAAGGGCTCCTCCGCGCCCTCGATGTCATCGACGAGGTGATCGACACCATTCGCTCCTCTGCCGATGGCGACGCCGCTCTCACTCGCCTCATGGAGAAGTTCGGCCTCACCGAGGAGCAGGCTCGCGCCATCCTGGACATGCAGTTGCGCCGCCTCTCCGGGCTCGAGCGCCAGAGGCTTCAGGAAGAGCACGCCGAACTACAAGCCACCATCACCGAACTGCAGACCCTGCTGGCAGATCCGCACAAGGTTCTGGGCCGGATCCGCGAGGACCTCGAGCGCCTGAAGAAGCAGTACGGCGATGAGCGCCGCACTCGCGTCCTCCGTGAGGATGCCGAGGCCATCGAGGACGAGGATCTCATCGCCGACGAACCTGTCTTCGTGACCATGACCCGGCGCGGTTACATCAAGCGCCTGTCCACTGCGACCTATCGGGTCCAGGGTCGCGGCGGCAAGGGAGTCACTGGAGCGCAGACGAGTGACGAGGACGACGTAGCGCAGTTCTTCACCAGCACCACTCTGAGCCCCATCTACTTCTTCACCAACCGCGGTCAGGTATTCTCCCGCATGACGTATCGGATCCCCGACGGTTCGCGCACCGCTCGCGGCATCGCCGTCATCAACCTGGTTCCCCTTGAGGACGGCGAACGCATCACCACCGCTATCAGCGTTCCCCGCGGGTCCGAGAACGGCTACCTCTGTATGATCACGCGCGATGGGCGACTCAAGCGAGTGCCTCTGAGCGGGTTCCGCTACATACGCAACAATGGCATCCGCGCTCTCAGCCTCGAGGACGGCGACGAACTCGTGTCGGTGCGCCTGACCGACGGCCAACGCGAACTGCTGGTGGTGGCCGCTGGTGGCCGCGCCCTGCGCTTCTCCGAGGCCGACGTGAGGCCCCAGGGCCGCACTGCCCGTGGTGTGTTAACCATGAACCTCCCCGAAGGCGATCGAATAGCTGGGATGGAGGTCATCGAACCGGATGCTCAGGCCCTCATCCTCACCGAGAGGGGCTTCGGCAAGCGTGTCGAGGTCGAGGACTTCCCTCTGCGCTCCCGGCGCGGCAAGGGCGTGCTGGTGCTGAAGGAAAGCAGTATGGACCGGACCGGGCCCATCGTCGGTGTCCTCATGGTCCACCAAAGTGATGACATCAGCTTGATGACCACCGAAGGTATGGCCATGCGCATCCACGCAGCGGACGTCTCTACCATGAGCCGCTACGCGACCGGCAATATCGCCATGCGCCTCAAAATGGGCGATACCGTGGCGTCGGCGGCGCGCATTCCCGCCCCCGACGAGCCGGCTTGAGCCGGGCGCGCTCACTTGCGCTAGCGCTGGGCCTGCTGGCCCTGGTGGCGGTCGGTTGCGCGCCGGCCGCCCCGCCGGAGCCGGGCCTAGTTCAGACGCTTCCTCCAACCGCTACCCCTCGATCGACAGACTCCTCTCCGGAGTCTGTCGTCGCCGGCCTCGTGCTCGCCGAGGGCGAGGCGGTGCGCCAGCAGGACATCGACGTCCTGGCGGGGCTCTGGCTCCCCGATAGCACGCTCGTTGATGCCAGCCACACCCCCGCCGAGCCCGGTGACGACCGTCGGTGGGAGGGATGGGACGCCATCCGCGACCGCTACGTGCTCGAGGTCTTCCCCAACTACCGGGCACCCGAAGCGGGCCCCCGACCGCGCCAGTCTCTGCCTGTCGTAAGCCTGGAGGCCGACACGGCCGTGGTGACGGTGGCCGGCTCCGACGGACAGACGATCCAGGACCGCTGGACCCTGCAGCGCGTGGACGGGCAATGGCGCATTGCCGGTCTGGAGTACAACCTGGCACCGGTGTTCGCGCCCCCCGCCGGAGGCTGAGCCGTGCGCCAGGACCACTGCCGCATCGTCGCCGCCGGAGCCCTCCGTTCCGGCCATGCCCTGCTGGAGGTGGACTGCACGCCCCTGGGGCAGCCGGCTCGCGCCGGCCAATTCCTCATGCTGCGCGCCGGCACCGACTGGACCGATCCCCTGCGGCACCCTGCCTTCTTCTCTCGCGGCGGCCAAGTGGGGCAACTGCTGCTCCCTGCCTGCGAGCCCTGGACACAAGGCCTGGCCACCCTCGTTCCTGACGAGGCCGTGGACGCGCTAGGGCCGCTCGGGCAGCCGTTCGTGCTGCGGCCCGGTGCCGCCCGCCTTCTGGTGATCGCTCGCAGTGAGCCGTTGGCGCCGGCCCTCGCCGCCGCCCACTGGGCGCAGCGGCAGGACTGCGCCGTGAGCCTAGTCCTGGAGCAGCCGCAGTGGCAGCCCCTCACCGACCTGGTGCCCGACACGGTAGAGTGCGTCGTGGGCCCACCCGAGGCGCAGACCAACCTCACCGAGAGCGTGCAGTGGGCCGATCAGGTGCTGCTCGTGGCCGGGGAGGCTCACTGGGACTGGGCGGCGCGGCTGGTGGAGCGGGCGCGGATGCGCTTGTCTCCCGGCTTCGCGTCCGTCCTCGTGCCCTCCGACTTCGCCTGCGGAGTGGGCCACTGCGGCGCCTGCGTCCATCGCGCCGGCAAGCGCCAGCACACGGTCTGTAGCGACGGGCCCATCTTCGACCTAACGGAGCTCCTGTGAGCCCGGCCTGGTCCCTGCGCATCGGCAGCAGCCGGGGCGGGCGAGACGTCCTCCTGACCAAACCGGTGCTGCCCGCCGCCGGCTTTCTCGGCTACGGCCGCGGCTACCCCGGCATTTTCGATCCCCAGGCGCTGGGCGCCGTCGTCACCCGCACCACTACCCTCAACCCTCGCACGGCGACCGCTTCAACCGTCCGCACTCGCGGGGGGTTCATCCTGCCCCTACCCCCGTCCAATCCCGGCCTCACCGCCGTCCTGCGGCAGTTCGGCCCCGGCTGGGTGCACTCGCCGGTGCCCGCGATCCTCTCCGTCCACGTGGACGGGCCGGAGGAGATGGCGGCCATCGGGCGGCGCCTGGAGGCCGAGCCCGGCCTGGCCGGCGTGGAGTTGGCCGTTCCGATGGAGATAGACGCCAAGTGGTTGGCGAATGTGGCGGCCGCGCTCGCGGAGGAGTGCGACCTGCCGCTGCTGGTCCGTCTGCCTCTCCCACTGCACCCGGAACTGATCCCGGCAGCCGTGGAGCAAGGCGTGGCCGGCCTAGTCGTGGCCACTCCCCACCGGGGCCGGACCGGACCCAGCGGCCTGGCCGGCCCGGTGTACGGGCCCGCTACTCTGCCCTATACGCTGGACGCCGTCGCGCAAGCGGCCGATCTCGCCGCAGGCACGCCCGTGTTCGCTCTCGGCGGCATCTACGCGAAAGAGGATGCGGCCGCCTGCGCTCGTGCCGGTGCGGCCGCCATACAGCTCGATGGTCTGCTCATGTTGGACCCGGCCGGTGCCGGCCGGCTGGCGGCCGAGCTGAGCGCCGGATGGGGCGAACCTACCGCCAGCGCGTGAGGATCGCCTCGCGATCGAAGAGCTTGACCGCGGCCCGCAGCATCAGAGCGTCCACCGCCAGAAGCAGTAGTGCCCCGATGGTCAGGGTAAGGTAGTTGATGGTCAGGAGACCCGTCATCTGGGCAAGGAAAATGCCCAGCACGGGCACCACCAGCACTCCGATTCCCTGTTCCACCGCCCGCGGGTCGTTGAGCCGGGACGATGCGATGACGCTGAGCAGCACGCCCATGGTCGCCATCAGCGGGGCTATTACCAGGACCATCAGGATCCACACCGGGCTGACCATGCGGCCGAATGCTGCATCACTGACGGCGAAGACCCGCGCCCCCAGCACGAAGATGGCGAACGCCAGCCAGGTAACCCCCAGCGCGGGCAGCACCGCGGCCAGGCACTTCGCCAGGAGCAACTCGCTCGTCTCCACCGGCGTGGCTAGCAGCGGCTCCAGGCTACGCTGCACCTTCTCGCCCACGATGCTGTAGGCAGCGATGCTCACCGGGATGATGAGCGGCATGAGCAGGAAGAGCGTGAGGAAGTACTGCGCCATGACCACCTGCGCCGCTTCCATCTCCGTCAGGCCGGCGAAACTCGGCTGCTGCATGAACATCTGCATGTCATCGAGGTCGCTGGGCGGGAAGGACCGGGTCGCGCCCAGCACGCCCAGGCTTAGCACCACCATCAGCGCCGGCGGCACGGCCACTAGCATGATGACCATACGGTTGCGGAAGACGTCCGCCCACTCCTTGGCGACGATGGCGCGCACCTTGTCGGTCATCGGCCCGCCTCCGCCACCAGCGCCAGGTAAGCCTCCTCGAGCGACGCCTCCACCGGCCGCACATAGCGTACCAGCGCCCCTGCCTCCACCAGCGCCCGGACGAGCACGGGATTGTTGCCGTCCGGGTCGCGAAGCTCCACCGTCAGCTTGCCCGGTTCTTGCTCGACTCCGGTGACGAAGGGCAGCCGCCCCACCACTGCCGCCATCTCGGCGCCGTCCTCCGCCAATCGTACCTCCACCTTCTGACCATAGAGCGAAGCGCGTAGCCCGGCCGGAGTGTCCACCTTCAGCAGCGACTGCTTGATCACCCCGATGCGATCACAGAGCAGATCGGCCTCGAAGAGGTTGTGGGTGCAGAGGATGATGGTGCGCCCTTCGGCCCGCAGCTCCGCGATGAACTCGCGCACCACTCGCGCCGCCTCGGGGTCGAGCCCCGATGTTGGCTCGTCTAGGAACAGCACCTGCGGCTCGTGGAGCATGGCCCGCGCCAGCGCCAGCTTCTGCTTCATGCCCTTGGAGAGGGTCGCCGCCGGCGCTCGCCGCTTCTCCTGCAGCATCAGCAGCGACAGGTATTTGTCCACGCGCCGGTCTTCCTCTGTCCGGTCGATGGAGTGCATTCGGGCGAAGAAGCGCAGGTTGGCCTCTACTGAGATGCGGTCATACAGGCCGGGCGATTCGGTAAGGATGCCGATGCGGCGGCGCACCTCTTTGTCCTGCTCCCCCACCCTGAAGCCGGCGACATGAGCCTCCCCCTCGGTGATGCCGATCAAGGCAGCGAGCATGCGCACAGTGGTGGTCTTCCCCGCCCCGTTGGGCCCGAGGAAGCCGAACACCTCCCCCGCCGCCACCGAGAGGGTCACGTGGTCCACGGCCGTGAAGGCCTCGAAGCGACGGGTCAGGTCCTTGGTCTCAATCATGGGCGCGCCGATCTACTCCTTACCGCTCAGGAAGTGCTCCACCCAGGGACCGACGAGAAGATAGCGGAAAGGATAGCCCTGCAGGGAGCGCACCATGCCCCACAGACCGTACACCCACACGACACCCATGAAGACGAAGGGCAGCGCCATGGAGGCCAGGCCGGCCCAGAAGAACCAGGGCGGCTCCGGGTAGGCGCTCGGATCCGCCATCAGCGGCACCAGTGAGCCCATGTAGGCCACCGTCCAGCAGACCCAGCAAGCAGCGGTGAGGAAGAA
>JAAYAV010000492.1 GCA_012719195.1 Anaerolineae bacterium
CGGCGCTCTTGCCGCCCCTCGCCATTCATGATGATCTCACCCAGATCAACCACGCGCAGGGTTCTCCGCTCGGTAAGGGCCGACACCGCCGACCGAGGGTCGCGTAGGCCAAGCGTCCGCGCCAGGTCGCAACCAGTCCCGCGGGAGATGACGCCCACCTCCGGCCGGATCGTGGAGCTGTGATCGGGACAGAGGCCGTTGATGACCTCGTTAACGGTGCCGTCCCCGCCCACGGCCACGACGAGGTCGTACCCCTGCGCTGCCGCGTCGGCCGCCAATTCGATGGCGTGACGAGGCCCTTCAGTGATGGCCTCGGAGAACTGGAGCCCCTGTCCGGCCAGGTAGGAGCGCAGGTCGGGCCATTCGTGCCCCACCGCGCCGGCGGCAGCGGTCGGATTGACAATGATTCTGGTCTCCGGCTTCTGCATCAACTGACGCTCATGCTCCAATAGGGTATCGCGGTGCATCCGGCCGGGAGGCGCGGGCGAACCGTCAGGAGGACTCGGGCGCCTTCATGAGGCCGACACCTGCCAGAAGGCCCGGGCCGGAGTGGCTGGCGATGGCCGCGCCGGTCTCGAAGATGTCGATGCGGTCGAGGGCCAGACCGGTCTCCCGCGCGATCTCCTGGGCGAACTGATGGGCCCGGTCCAGGCGGAAGGTATGGCCCACGGCGAAGGCCTCGAAGGGCGCTTTCTCGGCGAAGTCGGACAGGATACGCTTGACGCCCCGTTCCCAGGTGCGGTTGAGGGCGCCCAATTTCATCTCCCCGTTGGTGAAGGTGATGATGGGCTTGATGTTCAGTGCCCGCGCGGCGCGGTCCACCAGGGAGATGAAACCGTCCGCCCGACCGCCCCGGCGAACAAAGGAGAGGGTGTCGAGCACGAGGGCGATCTTCACTCGGGACCGCACATCGGCCACTATCTTGAGGATCTGCTCCAGCGGAAGCCCCTTAGCAGCGGCGTCGGCGGCGGCGAGCACCTGCCAGGCCAGCCCATAGGAGATGCTCTCCGAGTCGCAAACGGTGACCTGGCCCGGGAACTCGCGGGCTGCCGTCCAGGCGGAGCCATAGACGCTGCTATGCTTGCTGGTGAGGGTGAGGCACAAGACATGATGCCCTTCCGACACCAGGCGCTGGAAGGCACTCATGAAGTACCCGAGCGAAGCGCCGGACGTGCTGGGGAACGCAGTCTCGGCGCGCCGCCAGAACTCCGGCTTGGGCAGCTCCACGTCCAAGAAGGTCTCTTCGCCGAACCGAACGATAAGGGGCACCACGGTTATCCCGTGCTGCTTGGCGACCTCTTCCGGCAGATCACAACTATTGTCGGTGACGATCCGAATCTCGCCCATTGCCCCCTTTCGTCCTCGTCGGCGTGGGAGTATCCCTGCTAAGCTGTCGTGACGGTCGCGGGCTCTTCGAGCCCACTGCCGCCCGCGTCCATGAGCCGCCAGCGCTTTCCGTGTGCCTCCACCATGTCGGTGAAGGTGCGCAAGGCCGTACGGGCCGCTTCTCTGGCGCCCTCGATGCTGACTCCGGTGGCGACTACGTCCACCGGCAAGTAGCCCTCGCCCGGCGTCCAAAGGGCCACGTAGGCCTTGAGGTAGGTCCCGCGCTGCTGTGTCGACACGTCATGAATGAGAGGCGCCACTTCGGACTCGTGCATCTCCACCGCCACGCGGATGGAGCAGGTGCGGCGAGAGGCACGCGCGGCCAAGGCGGGCATGACGTGGGCATCGAAGCAGCCGGTCATCTCGCGCGGCGGGCCGGGGAGGACAAAGATGTCGGTGCTGTTGGAGCGCAGGTGTAGCTCCGGAGCCGACCCGACCGGATTGGCTCCCACAGCGGCGCCGGCGGGCACGGTGGCCATCTTCAGAGCGCCTGCGCTCAGGTGAGAGCGGTCCGGCAGGTTGCGGCGCTCCACGAAGCGATCGGCGGTGTCCTCGTCGACCTGCAGCGACAGGTTCATCAGGTGCGCGACGCAGGCCACGGTGAGGTCGTCCTCGGTGGGGCCCATGCCGCCGGTGATGATCAGGGCGTCGGGCGCGCGCTCCAGGGCCGACCCGAGCACGTCCAGGACATACCCCTCCTCGTCGGGCACGATGGTGATGCGGTTGATGAAGGCACCCAACTCCGCCACCCGGGAGGCGATCCAAGAGGAGTTGGTGTCCTGGATGCGACCCATGGCGATCTCAGTGCCCACGGCGACGATCTCGATCTGCAGCGGCCTATCGGCTTGTTCCATGCATTCCTTCTGCGGCTGTGGCTCGCGGTCTCGCAGGGAGACAAGCTCGATTCCGCGGCTCTGACCTTATCTTCGCCCCTTACGGGAGCCTCTGCAACCCGCGGAGACGCTCCAGATAGCCTCTATCTACTGCGGCTCCACTTCTCCGGGGAAGATGGCGGCTGCTCCGTGGTCCTTGCCCTGCAGCCAGTTGCGCAACAGCGCGTTGAAGGCCTTGGAGTCCTCGACCTGCGGCCACTCCCGGGTACGGTCAAAGGCGCGGTAGCGTGCCTCGGGTAGATACCTCTTGAAACCCCGGATCCCCGCAATGGGTGCGTGTTGTGCCTGCTGACCCCAGGCGATCATGGTGGGCTGCTGCAGCGACCCCAGGTCTCCGGCGATGTTCAGGTTCAGCCGGCCGGACCAGTACGACAGCGGCGCCCACTTGGCCCCGGGCTGGTGCGAAGTGACCCATGCGCGGTCCACCAAGCTCTCGGTGACTTCTCCGGGCTCGAAGAAGATGCGGTTCTCCAGTTCCCAGCGCAGTGCCGACCGGCAGGTGGCGAGGTTGAAGGCGAAGTCGCCCACGATGGGAAGCTTGAAGAGCAGGCCGAGGGCAGTGTGCCAGCAGGAGGGCTTGTCGGCCAACTGGTCGACGCCGGTGGGGTTGATGAGCACAAGGCGAGAGACCTTCTCCGGCTGCCGCCGGGCCAGGCGAACGGCGAAGGCCGCCCCGGGGCCGCTGGCCACGATGATGGCCGGCTGCCTGATGACGTCCTCGAGGAAGTCGGCCAGGAGCTGCTGGTAGACACCGGCTGTCTGCTCCACCGGCGGGCGGTTGCTTTGCCCGTACCCCAGCCAGTCCAGTGCCGTGACGCGATAGTCGGCTGCCAGGTCGTCGTAGACGGGCCGCATCTCGTGGGGTCCGCTTAGGTGATGGAAGCCATGCAGCAGGACCATGGGCTCGCCTTCGCCCTTGGTATGGTAGTAGACGACGCCGTCGCGCCAGACGTAGCCGCCGGGTTCGCCGTCAACGGAACCGGGGAGGGGGCGATAGGCCTCGCCGATGCGCCGGTTCACCAGCGCCATGCCCCCCAAGGCAGCGCCGCCCAGAAGCAGAAGCTTGCCGATGTTTTTCATACCGTGGTTCCTCCAACCAGGTAGACCTGCCGCCGCCCGGCGCTAGAGCCAGCCGGTGAGCTCGGCGAGCAGGCGCGTGTACTCCACGAAGTTAGGCCATGATATATCGGGTGGCACCCCGTGGTCACAACTGGGGATGAAGCCGCCCGCCTCCAGCAGCGGCGGCACTACCCGCAACACCTCGGAGCGCATCTCCTCGCCACCGGCGGCCAGAGCCCGCTTGTCTATGCCCCCATTGTAGGCCATTGCCTGCCCAAAGCGATGCCGGTAATCGACGATGTCGTTACCCGCCGCCACCTCAATGGGAGAGCAGCAATTGACGCCCGCCTCGATCCATATGGGGATGAGCTCGCCGATGAAGCCGTCCGAATCCACTTCGACGATGGGGCAGCCGCTGGCCTTGATGGCGGGCACCCAGCGCTCATACGAGGGAACGAGGAAGCGGCGCACCATGGCAGGCGAGATCATGCTGTGCTCTTTGTAGGCCATGTCCTCGGAGAAGAGGACGCGGTCGACTTCTACGCGCTCCAGCAGCGGTTGGAGCGTCTCCATCACGAAGTCGGTCCAGAACTGGACCAGGTACTCGATGAAGTCGGGGTCCTCGGCCATGAAAAGGCAGAGGTTCTCGAACCCGAGCCATTCGCGCAGTTGCCAGAAGGGCCCGTTGATGCCGACGGTGACAGGATAGTCGCGCCGGCGCAGGGCGCGGGCGCGCGCTTCGAAGTCCTCCGGGAAGCGCCCCGGAGCGTGAGAGTCGAAGCGCCAGCGCATGCGCTCCTCGAAGTCCTGCCGGCTCTGGACGGGGAAGCGGTGCCACTTGCGCGTGACGAAGTCTATGGCGTTGCGTATGTAGGTGTAGTCGAACTCGTCGGAGATCTCGGTCACGGCACCCATCCAGTCCTGGACGATGTAGTGACCGTCGCGATGCTCGAGCACCTTCTCCTCGAAGGTGGGGATCATGCGGAAGGAGACGCCCGGATCCACGCGCAAAGTTGCCGGGGGCGCTTCCAGGCCGAGCAGACTGAGCAGATAGGCGAACCACTGGCCGGGTCCGTACTCGGACGGCAGCCCCTGCTCGTGCCAGGCGGCCAGGGTGGAGCGCCGAGGGCCGCCCGGACTCAGGGGCACCTTGTCGGGCCGGCCGAACAGCAGTGCCCGGCGAAAGCGTTCTCTCTCCGTCAACGCTGCTACTCCTGTGGGCAAGGGTGGCGGTTCACGGCGCGCTCGACTCGGCGATGGCCAGGGTGATGCGCCCGGCGTAGCGCTTCTCCAGCAGGTCGAAGGCCTGGTGCACCTCTTCCACGGGAAGCACCAGGTCCACCAAGGCAAGGGGATCAAACAGGCCGATCCGCATCCAGCCCAGGGCGAGGTCGTGGACGCGGGCCTCGCCGGGGTTGATGAAGTGGAGGGAGACGTTGCGCGGGGCAGCGGACCAGTCCAGGTCGGTGCGGCGGCTGGGAGGGATGCCGTACTGACCCAGGCGACCACCGTCGGCGAGGAGGACGATGCCCTGCTGTAGGACGGCGTTGTCGCCCACCGCGTCCACGACGTGGGTGCAGAGGCGGTCGGCGGTGGCGGCGCGCACTTCGGCGAGGAGGTCCTGTGCCGCGGTGTTCACCGTCGCGTCGGCTCCCTGATCATGGGCCTGCTGCAGGGGCCAATCGCGCCGGCCGACGGCGACGACGGTGGCGGCGCCGAGCAGCTTGCAGGCGCGCATGAGGCAGATGCCCACGCCGCCCGTGCCGATGACGGCAACGCGCGACCCAACACCGACCCCGAAGTCCTGGGCCCAGGAGAGGGTCTCCTTGAAGGTGATGAACATGCCGGCGCCGACGGGGTCAAAGTCGGGCGGGACGATCTGCTGGCTGAGGGCGTAGCGGGGGAGGCGGGGCTCCTCGCTCCGGGAGGTGTCCTCGGTGATGGCGCGGGCATCGGCCACCAGTCCCCACTCGGCCATGCCGCCGAAAGAGCCGGAGAAGCCACCGAGGGTCTCCCCGTAGCGGACGGCGCCCGGCCGCAGGACCTGATCGCCTTCTCTGAGGTAGCGCACCTTGGGCCCCACCGCCGTGATCCGGCCGATGGACTCGTGGCCGAGGATGGTGGGCAGGGGCTGCATGCGCGGGAAGTGCTCCGGCCCGGCGATGATGTGGCGGTCGGTGCCGGTGCAGATGCCGCAGTGGCTAATGCGGACCAGGGCCTCGTAGTCGCCCGGGGTCGGCTCGGGGACGTCCTCGAGGCCGAAGTCGTTGGGGCCGCGGACCACCACGGCGCGCATGGGTCCTCCTTGCCCGTTGGGGGCGGGAGGGATGATAGCACCGCTGGGCGGTGGGCTCAACGACGGCGGGGGGCTGATTCAGCGCGCGCCTATCTTACTAGTGAGTCCATCCATTGACGCGGGCCAGGGCATCGGCTATCCTACAGGTACTGTGGTCGCTTAACGCTCAGGGATGTACGGGACGCCCTTACGGGCGCCCTGGATGGGGATTCGTCAGGTGCACGGTGAGGGTGCCGTGCCCAGCAAGCGGAGGAACTGGTTACCATGGCAGAGCTGCCGGGGACCCACACCGCGGACGTACGCTCATCCGACCCCGGAACAACAGCGTCGACGGGGCGCTACCCCGGCTCCCCAAAGCGCGAGGAGGGACCGCGTCGGCTGTCGGCGCGCGCTCCTGTCCACCTAGCCTGCCCTCGCATCCTGCCGCCACCGTCGTCTTGGCGCCTTTCTCAAGAACGCTCCGCAGTTGCTCGCGTCCCCGCCCATCTGTTCTGGCCTGTCCCGATTCCGTTCGGTGCTGATTCACGATACTGACCCTGGCTGGGCATCAAACCTTGCCATCTACCGACGGATATCCGCCGCTCATAGCGAACCACCTGTGAGGAGGGTAACTGATGGGTCGGTCGATCACTCGTAGGCAGGTACTGATCGGGTCGGCTGTCGCTGCTGGCGGTACGCTTCTCGCCGCCTGCGCTCCGGCACCGACGACAGAAGTGGCTGAGGTCGCTGAGGTCGCTGAGGCAACTGAGGTGGTAGAGGAGAAGGCGGTGCCGGCCGAGGCCGCGGACCGCCTCGTTCTTGAGTTCTGGTGGGGTTGGAGCGGCATGACAGGAATGGAAGCCATGGAACGCGTGACCGAAGCGTTCAATGCGGATAATCCAGACCTGTTCGTCCTCTCCACAGTGGCTTCGCCAAGCATGGACGAGAAGCTGCTGCCGGCAGTGGCGGCCGGCAACCCGCCCGATGTAGCCGTCGGCAACATCGCCTACTCCGAGTACTGTGCCCGGGCCAGCCTGACGGCTCTCGACGACTACTTCGAAGCCAGCACAATCGTCACCAAGGGTGACGCGGATATCATCTCCTCCCTGTGGACGGACGCTACTTGGCAGGGCAAGATCTACGGTCTGGCGGCCTGTGAGGTCGGTCCGCGCATCGGTCTGTGCGCCAACGTCGACCTTCTCGAGGAAGCCGGGCTGGACCCCGAGAACCTTCCCACCACCTGGGATGAGATGTACGACTGGCACGCGACGCTCACCAAGCTCGATGACGCAGGGAACGTCGAGGTCTTGGGCCTCGACCCGCTGGACGCCATGGGAGGCAGACGACCCACATCGGACACGTCGTTCTACTGGGGCGATGCGTACGCGTTCGAGTATTGGGACAGCGACGCGCTCGCCTACCACTGGGACGACGACGCCTGGGTCGCCGCCCTGTACACCATCAAGAAGTACTACGACCTGGTGGGCGTCGAGAAGATCGAGGGATACCGCAGCAGCTACGGTACCTGGACGCAGAGTCCGACGGCTAGTTTCCCCGCCGGCGTGCAGGCCCTGGTGCTGAACGGCTACTGGACGCCGGGCGAGCTAGTCCACTCCGCGCCGGACACCCGCTTCGTCTTCACTTGGGCCCTGAACTCCGGCGAGAGAAGCGGCGTCAAGTTCCAGAACGTAGGCGGGCACCCGGCCACCATACCGAGAGGGGCTGCCAACCCCGCTCAGGCGTTCAGGCTGATCGAGTTTCTCACAACGCCCGCCGCCATGGACATCATCGTGCAGACCACCGGCTGGCTTGGGCCGCGCCTGTCATGGCTGGAGACGGTTGACGCCAGCGCCTACCCCGGATTGGAGTTCTTCCTCAACTCGGTCGTCGAAGCGGACGAACTCAAGCCTTGCCCGCTGGATCCCATCTGCAACTTCGTGGGGCAGCAGATCTCCATGGCTTGGGATGCAGTCAACTACGACGAGAAGACGCCCGAAGAGGCTGCCGCCGACATGCAGGTGATCTGCACGGAAGAGCTGCATAGCCAGTTCCCCGAGCTGTTTGCCTAGGCACCGATCGGCGAGGGGGCAGCGAGACTGCCCCCTCGCGCGCACAACCACGCATCGAGGAACAGTGACATGGCTGTGACGGCCGCCGAGCGGGTACGCAAGCGTCAGATGAACGCACTGGGCAAGGGGCTGCTGTTCGCTCTGCCCTGGCTGCTGGGCTTCCTTGCCTTCACCGCCTATCCCATGGCGGCATCGCTCTACTACAGCCTGACCAGGTACGACGTGCTGCGCCCGCCCCGCTTCATAGGGCTGGAAAACTACAGCTTCATGCTGTTCTCGGACAACCTGTTCCGCCTGGTGCTGAGCAACACCGTGTGGTTCGTGGCGGTCGGGGTTCCGGCAGGCCTGGTGATTGCCTTCCTGCTGGCCAACCTCCTCAACAACGACCTGAAGCTGAGGCCGTTGTTCCGTACCCTCTTCTACCTTCCCGCCATCCTTCCCGCGGTGGCCTCGGCCGAGGTGTGGCGCTGGGTGTATAACCCCCGCTATGGCCTGATCAACTCGTTGCTGAAGGCCTGGGGCCTGGCCACGATACCGTGGCTATCCTCACCGGCGCTGGCCAAGCCCTCGCTCGTCATCATCCATTGCTGGGCGCAGGGGACGGCCATCGTCATCTTCCTGGCGGCGCTGCAGGATGTCCCCCGCACGCTCTATGATGCCGCGGTAGTCGACGGAGCCAACGCCTGGAACCGCTTCTGGCACGTAACGGTACCGATGTGCACACCATCCATTCTCTTCGTGTCCATCACCGGCCTCATCGGGATGTTTCAGTACTTCACCCTCGGTTGGCTGCTCACTCAGGGCGCCCCCAACAACGCCACCGAGTTCTACAGCATGTACCTTTATCGCAATGCCTTCCTGTACTTCAAGATGGGCTACGCCTCGGCCCTGGCGTGGGGGCTGTTCGTGGTGATCGTGACGTTCACCGTGGTGATGATGCGGAGTTCTGCGCGCTGGGTCTACTACGGCGGAGAGGCGGTCTAGGGGCGACCTATGCCGCCCATCCTCTAGGACGACAAGGAGCGAGATAGTCGTGGCGTCACCTCTGACCCCCGATGTAGCTCAGGCACGGACGCGGAAGCGTATCCTCGGGCAGGATGCGGAGGCGCTGCGGCGCGTGCCGGGGCGCGTACTGCTCTACGCTGCGGTGGTACTGCTGGGACTGACGTTTGCGGCCCCGCTGCTGTGGATGCTCTCCACCTCGCTCAAGGACGACCCGCAGGTCTACGTGGTGCCGCCGATCTGGGTCCCCAACCCGATCCGTCCTCTCAACTACGTGGAGATCTTCACGCGCCGGCCCATGGCGCTCTACTTCCTCAACACCTTGAAGTACTCCGTCCCCACAGCCTTCGGCGTACTCATCTCCTGTACCCTGGTGGCCTATAGTTTCGGCCGCATGCGCTGGCCCGGGCGGGACGCGGTCTTCTTCCTGTGCCTGGCCACCATGATGATTCCCTTCCAGGTGACGATGATCCCGCTCTACATCACCTTCAAGAACGTGGGGTGGATCAACACCTACTATCCCCTGGTCGTGCCGGCCTTCTTCGGGAACGCCTACTACATATTCCTGCTACGGCAGTTCTTCGCCAGTATCCCTGAGGAGCTGTCCGACGCCGCCCGCGTTGATGGGTGTACCGATGGGCGCATACTGGCGCAGATCATCTTGCCATTGGCCAAGCCGGCGCTGGCGGTGGTGGCGCTGTTCCAGTTCATGGGGGCGTGGAACGACTACCTGGGACCACTTATCTACCTGAGCCGGGACGAGATGTTCCCGCTGGCGCTGGGCCTGCAGTCCTTGCGAGCCAGCTTCCAGGAGAAGCTCGTCTGGCCGTACATGATGGCGGCCAGCACCATGATGATACTGCCGGTCATCGTCATCTTCTTCATCACTCAGCGCACCTTCATCGAGGGCATCACCGTCACCGGACTGAAGGGGTAGGCCGGAGCCGCCGCTAGGCATGGCTCGGCCATGTCCGCCGCTAGGCATGGCTCCGCCGTGTCCGCTCTCGCGGACACAAGAGGGATAGGCTGCCAGTTCCTCGCCGCCCGCGCCGGTGGACGGGCACCCGCAGGCTCCGCAGCCCCGACTTCAGTCGAGGGATCTGCTGGGCCTCCCTCCAACGAATAAGTACCGTGTAGTCAGCCGGAGAAGGCAAGGGGAGCGGGAAGGCCCCGCCACTGAGGGATAGGCCGCTGTCCGGTTCCCCCTGCCCGCCGAGGGAAGGGGCCCCGTGGTACCCCTCCGCAAGGCCACGAGGGGTTAGGTCAGTCGCCCGTGGGGCCCACCAGACCGCATCAGTTGGAGCGGATGGCCGGACCGATTCGCCTGAGTGTTCAGCTTCACACCACCCCGGCAGCGCGTCTTTGGACGCGAGATCGGCGCTACCTTCCCCCTGGCCACCCTGGACATTGACGGCCGGCACGAGGGTATGGAAGCCCGGGTAGCCGGCAAATCGCCCATACGTCGGCGCGCCGGCAGCCAAGCCGCGCCGCCCAGGGGACCTAGCCGGCCGTACCGTCGACCATCGAGGCCATTCGTCACCATGCCAGCCGACGTTCCATCTTTGCCGGTCCACTCTCGCCGCGCACCGGTTATACTGTACCAGCGGCATGTCCCTTCGGGGGACGGGGGTGGGGAATGAGCGCGAATGCCGAGCTTCTAGTGCGGGACCTGCAGGACCTGCGGCGGCAGTACTTCCGCCTGCTCCTCGGGGTGGGGGGCGTACTGGTCTGGTCATCGGCCATGCGTTTCTTCTCCCACGACACCCGCTGGGAGCGCACCTGGCCGGTGGTGGCGGCCGTTCTGACGGCGGTGCTCGTCGGAGGCCTCCTCGCCGGGCGCTCCTTCACGGGGGCGGCAGCCGGCGCCACCCTCTTTCTCGCCACCGGCATCTTGCTCGAGGTCCACTTGGTGGGCGGCAGCCTGGCTCTGGCCCTGTTGCCGGCGCTGGTCGTGCTCGTCTCCGCCATCTCCTCCCTGACGGCCGCCGCCACGGGCGGCTACCTGATGGCGGGGATGCTGGCTCTATCGCGCCTGGGCGGCCCCACCGGGGCGGAGCTCACGCTCGCCCTCTTGACCCTGCTCCTGGTCACGCTGGCCAGCCTCGCCTCTTCCTGGCAGTTCCGCACCGCCTTCTCCTGGGCCCGGTCGGCGGCCGACCGGGCCGAACGCGCTGCCGCCGACTCGCAGGACCGGCGGCGAGAGGCGCTCCGCGCCGTCACCGCCATGAAGAACGCCTACTACCTCTTGGAGCGCACCAACCACGCCCTGGCCCAAGCCCAAGCGGAGTTGGTCGAGGCGCGGCGGCTGAAGACCGAGTTCGTGAACATGGTGAGCCACGAGCTGCGGGCGCCCCTCAACTACATCGTCGGCTTCAGCGAGCTCATGGTGAACAGCCCGGAGGTGTACGGGGCCCAACCCTGGCCGCCGCGGCTCCACCAAGACCTGAGCGAAATCTACCGCAGCAGTAGCCACCTCTCCAAGCTCATCGACGACATCCTCGAACTGGCGCAGATCGAGGCACACCGCCTTATCCTCAAGCGCGACCATGTGGACCCGGCGACGGTTGCGAGGGAGGCGGCCGACATCGTGCGTCCCTGGCAGCAGCGCAAGGGCCTGACGCTGGTCGAGCACTATGAGGCGGGGCTGCCGCCTCTCTACCTGGACCGCACTCGCATCCGGCAGGTGGTACTAAACCTCCTCAACAACGCTGTGCGTTTCACCGAGGGAGGGACGATCAGCCTGAGCGTCCATCGAGAACGCGACGAGGTCCTGGTGAGCGTCACCGACACGGGGCCGGGCATTCCGGAGGACAAGCTGCTCCGCATCTTCGAGGAGTTCGTCCGGCTGGAGGCGAGCGGAAGCCGCCCCTCCGAGGGGACCGGGCTCGGCCTGGCCATCTCTCGCCGCCTGGTAGAGATGCACGGCGGTCGTATCTGGGCCACCAGCACAGTAGGCCGGGGCAGCACCTTCCACGTGAGCTTGCCCATCGTCGGCCAGGAAGGGGACGGTGCCGCCCAGGCGCCCCCGTCCTCGTACTGGGAGGCGCTCCAGAGGCAGGGACTGGCTCGGGACGTACTGCTCTTCCTGGGCACCGAGGAGGGGAGGGCAATCCTGGCCGGGGAACTGCCGGAGTACGACATCGTGCTGGCCGCTCCGGAGACGGTGTCGGGCGTGATGCGGGAGCTGCGCCCACGGGCGGTGGTGGTGGACCAGCGGACAGTGGACCCGGAGGACGTGCGCACGGACCTGGAGGACGTCTCTGACGATGTGCCCACAGTGTCGCTGTCGCTGGAAGGGAGGGAGGAGGATCGGCTGACGGGGACGCAGGCCCACCTCACCAAGCCCCTCACCCGCCAGCGCCTGCTCCAGACGCTGGAGCGGGTCTGTCCTGGGGCCGAGTCGGTCCTGGTGGTGGACGACGATCCGCGCATGCAGCGCTTCGTCGGTGCCACGCTGGAGGCGTCCGGCGGGGGCTACCGCGTCCAGGCAGTGGCAACGGCGCGGGAGGCTTTGGAGCGGCTTCGGCTGGGAGAGACGCATGTGGTTCTGCTGGATCTTCGCCTGCCCGATATGGACGGCGGCCAGATGGTGCGGGTGATGCGGCGGGAAGAGGCCCTGAACGCCGTACCCGTCATCACCGTCTCGGCGGTGCTCAACCCGGGCGAGGAGGCAGGCGACGAGCACGACCAGTTCTCCGTCTCCTGCCGGCGCCGTCTGACCAAGCCCCAGGTCGTCCAGCTACTCAAGACCAGCCTGGACGAGATCCCTCCGCGTCGGCATTGGGGAGAACCCGTACCAGAGCCTCGAGGAGTTGCGGCCGAGTGATGGGCTTGCGGATGAACTGCGCCGCCCCCAGCGTCAGCGCCAGGTCCGGGTCGCGCCAGACGGAGCAGACGATCACCGGGATGGCGCGCGTCTCCGGGGTGGATTTGAGTTGCTGCAGGACCTCCCAGCCGTCGCGCCCGGGCATGAGCACGTCGAGGACAATTGCGTCCGGCCGCCGCTCGGCCGCCTCGGCGACCGCATCGGCCGGGTCGTCCACCGCGATGACGCGAATGCTGCGTCCCTGGACGCAACGACGGAGCAACTGGAGGGCGGCCGGCTCATCGTCTATCAGCAGGAGTAGTGCCGGCCGGTGGGCGGGGAAGGCACAGAGCACTGAGTTTGCCCCGAGTTCCACCCGGCCCAGGTTGATCTCCGCCAGGTAGCTGCACTCCAGCAGCAGGCTGGGGTCCATGGCGGGCCGCCGGCCGGACCGCAGGGAGAAGCGGTAGGCCACCTCATCGGCACGGGCCTCGATCCTCACCGCTACGGCGTCTCCCTCCGCCTGCGGCGCCAGATGGCCAAGCACGCGGGACAGCACCTGCCGCAGGGTGACGCGGTCGGCGTGGATGGGATGGGAGTGCGAGGGGAGTAGAAGGGCAGCCTGATGGTCCTGGTAGCGACGCTCGACCATGCCGGCTACGCCCTCCAAGACTTCGCGGGCGTCCAGTTCCGTGGGGAGAACGTCGAATGCGTTGGCGGCGCGCCGAAAGGCACCCTCGGGGCCGAGCTCGGCGCCGGCAACGGCCGCCGGCGCGGTGGTCAGGTCGCGCAGGATTCCGACCATAGCAGTGATGCCGCGGCTCTGTTCGCGTCGCACCTGTCTCTCGCTGAGGCCCATGGCGTCCTGCACCTGCGCTGGGGCGCGCTGCTCCACGAACCGGAGCCAGAGCGCCTGCCATGGGCGCCAGGCCGGATCGTCCGGCGGGGTGGTGTCGGGTGGGCGCAGGTTGCTGAGGGCGTCGAGCAGCAGCGCCCGTAGACTATCGCCTCTATGTCTGCCCGGCTCCGACACCAGTTCGGCCAAGGCGTGGCCCTGCAGGTAGGCGTTGTCGCTCAGGTGCGACAGGGCGTCGTAGACCGACTCTTCCGTGATCAGGGAGACCCTCCAGTCGCTCCAGGGGGGCGGACTGGCCGAGGTCTGGCCGCGAATGGGCCGCTTGCCCGCCCCTCGATACCTTACAATAGAAGCATGATCCTCTTCCCGCCGCAAGGGGGGAGTGTGCCTCACCGTTGCCCGGGGGATGAGGATCGCCAGCTCAAGGACTTCACGGCCGGCTATCCGACGGTTGGCTCCAACCGACCCAGGCAAGGAGGGAAGGAAATGCGACGTCTAACCCGAAGGGACATGCTGCAGGTCACCGGAACCGCCACTCTGGCGGGCGCATTGGCCGCCTGCGGCGGCGCCACGCCGGCGCCCGCCGCTGAGCAAGGGGCGGAGCCGGCCGCAGAAGCCGCCGCCACCACGGCACCGGCCGCTTCCGGGACACAGGTGGAACTGCGCTATATCAAGCTGGCCATGGACGTAGACGTGGAGAAGTTCTTCGTCGAAACGTCCATGCCCGCCTTCCAGGAGGCCAACCCGGGCATCACTGTAACGGTGGATATGAGCGACTGGGGGCACCTGGGCGAGAAGCTGATGACCAGCTTCGCCGGCGGTCTCCCTGTGGACGCGGTCGAGACAGGAAGCGACTGGGTCGGTCCCTATGCCGCCCGCAAGCAGTTCCTGGCCATCGATGACATGATCGAGTCTGACTACCAGGATGAGATTGGCGACTTCTACGCCGACATGGTGGACATCTCCCGCTACCAGGGCGCCTTGATGGGCATGCCTCACATCCTGGACATTCGCACCCTCTGCTACCGCAAGGACTTCTTCGAGGAGGCCGGACTCGACCCGGAGAAGGGGCCGGAAACCTGGGAGGACCTGGTAGAGTACTGCCTCAAGCTGGTGCAGTACGACGGCGACAACATCACCCGCGCCGGCTACCTGATGAGCGGCGGCGCCCCAGTGGACGCCACCTTCGAGTACTGGTACCTGCTGGTGCAGAACGGCACCGACGTGGTGGTGCCGTGGGGCAGTTGGGACCCTAACGACGTCCAGGTGGACACGCCGGAGTCCCACGAGGCGCTCCAGTTCCTGGTGGACCTGGTGAACACCCACAAGGTGTCGCCCGTCACCGGTATGACCACCAAGAACCCGGACCTCGGTCCACTTAGTGAGGGGATCACCGCTATGAACTCCAGCGGCGCCTCTGTCGTGGGCAACTTCAAACGCTACGCCCCCGACAAGTTGGAGTTCCTGGGGGTGGCGCCGCCGCCGATGAAGGTGGCCCGCAAGCACTACGCTTGCCCCAACGTGCACTGCATCGGCGCCAACACCAAGAATGCCAACGCCGCCTGGACGCTTCTCAAGCACATAGTGTCCAAGGAGACCATCACCGGGATGCTGTCGCCGGAGAACTACACCCCGCCGCGTAAGTCCATCGCCGCCGAGGCCGAGTACATGCAGGATCCGCTGCTCAAGGCCTTCCAGGCCGTCCCCGAGAACGGCTGGGGCACGACTACGCCGCAGGCCACTGAGTGGCCCACGCTGGAGAACATCGGCAACTACGTCCAGGCCGCGCTGCGCCTGGAGATGACGGTTCAAGAGGCCCTCGCCAAGGCTGCTGAGGACACGAAGCGAACCATCGCCGAGTTGGTCGAAGCCACCGGCGCCTAGGCCACCACTAGCCGCGGGGGGTCATCCGGACGCCGGCGTCCGGATGACCCCCGCCTGCACAGCACGACGAGTGTCTCCCGGGTACAACAGCTACCTGCAGAGGACGGTATGGTGACAGCAGTACGGGCGCGCAAGAAGCAGGCAGGACTTACGCAGCAGGAGAAGGCGGCCATCGTCTTCGTTTTCCCCCTGCTTTTCTTCCTGACGGTCTACTGGATCATTCCCTCCCTCTCCTCGCTCTACTTCAGCCTGACCAACTACAGCGTCGTGCTCAAGACAAAGTGGGTAGGGCTGGAGAACTTCGGGCGGCTGTTCGAGGACGTCCTGTTCTGGCGGTCGCTGAAGAACTCCGCCTACTTCACCCTGGGGAACATCCCCCTGTCCATCGCTTCCGGACTGCTGGTGGCGATGACGGTCAATTCCGCCATCCGCTTCCGCAACGCCTTCCGGGTGATCTTCTACCTGCCGGTGGTTACCTCCAGCATCGCCCTGTCCATGGTCTGGCTCTGGCTGCTGGATCCGCACTTCGGACTTGTCAACGCCGCACTGGGCGTCATCGGGATCGATCCGCAGCAGTGGCTGCAGAGTACCACTCAGGCCATGCCCTCCATCGTGATCATGAGCGTGTGGGGCGGCGTGGGCAGCACGATGATCATCTACCTGGCCGGCCTGCAGGGCATCCCCGACAGCCTGTACGAGGCGGCCCAGGTGGACGGGGCCAATCGGTGGCAGTCCTTCCGCTACATCACCTTGCCCAGCCTGCAACCCATAACGCTCTACTTGCTGGTCACCAGCATCATCGGCTCGTTCCAGATCTTCGGGCCCATCTACGCCATGACGGATGGCGGACCGGCATTCGCCACCACCACCATCGTGCACCAGATTTACATAAATGGGTTCCGCTACTTCAACATGGGCTATGCGGCCGCCCAGTCCTGGGTGCTTTTCATGATCCTTCTGGGGCTTTCCGTGGCCAACCTGCGGCTGCAGGTCTACGGCTTCGTGTCCGACTAGGGTGAACCAGGGGAGCAGATGACGACCGATACGGCCAGGATGTCCGGAAGCGCCATGCGAGCACGCGGGGCGAACCGCCGCGATTGGGTGCGAACGGTGCTCAAGCTGTTGGGCTACCTGCTACTGACCGCGGCCGCGCTGTCCATGCTCGTCCCCTTTGCCTGGATGATCTTCACCTCCTTCAAGCCGCGGCAGGTGATCTTCCAGATGCCGCCCGTCATTTGGACCACCCAGTACACCCTCGAGCACTACCTGAAGGCCCTGACTCAGGGAAAGTTCGACATCTACTTCCGCAACAGCTTCATCGTGTCCGGCTTCACCACGCTGGCCAACCTGCTCATCGTCAGTATGGGAGGCTACGCCTTCTCGCGCCTCAAGTGGCGCGGACGGGACGCGACCTTCATGGTGGTCTTGGCGACCGCCATGCTTCCCGGCCTCATCGCCCTCATCCCCACCTTTCTCATCGTCAAGTACACCCCCCTAGCGGGCGGGAATGACATCTTGGGGCAGGGAGGCACCGGCTGGCTGGACTCCTACCCGGGCCTGATCGTCCCCGCCCTCGGCGGCGGGTTCAGCGTCTTCCTGGTGCGGCAGTTCTTCAGCACGCTGCCGCGCGAACTGGAAGATGCTGCCCGAGTGGACGGTTGTAGCGAGTACCGCATCTACAGCCAGATCATCATGCCCCTCTCCAAGCCGGTGCTGGCGGTGGTATCCATCTTCACCTTCCAGGCCTCCTGGAACGACTTCCTCTGGCCCCTGGTGATAGTGCAGAGCGACCGTATGCGCACCATCCAGTTGGGGCTGACGCTGTTCCGTTCGCAGCACAACGTGGAATGGGGCATCCTGATGGCGGGGACGGCCCTGGCTACTGCCCCCACGGTGGCGCTGTTCCTGCTGGCGCAGCGCTACTTCGTGCAGGGCATCGCCTTGACCGGCATCAAGGGCTAGCGACAGACTCGCTCTCGACCATCTGGCCCCGAAGGGCTACACTGGCAGCATACGTTCGCGCTTCTGAGGAGGATCTCCATGGCGAAGTTGGCTATCAATGGCGGCGCCCCGGTGGCGCCGGGCGGGCTGCAGACGCGCTGGCCCATCATCGACGACACCGATCGGGCCGCCCTGCTGGAAGTGCTCGACAGCGGCAAGTGGTGCAGCGCCGGGTTCTACTACGAGCACCCGCTGGACTCCAAGGTGGCCCAGTTCGAGAAGGCCTGGGCCCAGTGGGTGGGGGCCAAGTACGCCGTCGCCGTCACCAACGGCACTGCCTCGCTGACGCTCGCGCTGCGGGCAGCCGGCGTCGAGGCCGGCGACGAGGTCATCGTGCCGGCCGTCACCTTCATTGCCTCCGCCACCGGCGTGATCCTGGCCAACGCCATCCCCGTCTTCGCCGACATCGTGCCCGATACCTACCAGATCGACCCCGACCACGTGGAGAGCCTGATCACGCCCCACACGCGCGCCATCATGCCGGTCCACTACGGCGGCTACCCGGCCGACATGGACCGCGTCATGGAGATCGCCCGCAAGCACAACCTGGTGGTGGTGGAGGACTGCGCCGAGGCGCACGGAACCGAGTGGCGGGGCAAGCGGGTGGGCTCCCTCGGGCACCTGGGCAGCTTCAGCCACCAGATGGGCAAGCCGCTGGCGGCGGGAGAGGGCGGCAGCATCACCACCAGTGACGACACCTTCGCCCGCAACGCCTATTCCTTCGGCGACCTGGGGCGAGTCCCCGGCGGGGGCAAGTACGATCACTACATCCCGGCGGGCAACAACCGCATGACGGAGTTTCAGGGCGCGATTCTGCTCACCGCCCTGGCCCGGCTCGACCATCAGACCGAGACGCGCTACCAGAACGGCGAGTACTTCGCCAAGGAACTCGACCGTATTGGCGGCATACCCGCCCTCAAGCGGGGCGACCCGCGCATCACCAAGCGCGGCTACTACTTCTACTTCCTGCGCTATCAGCCCCAGGAGTGGAACGGCCTACCCCGGGAGACGTTCATGGCCGCGCTGAACGCCGAGGGCATCCATGCCGGCACGGCCCACAACCAGCCGCTCTACAAGAGCCCGCTCTTCGAGGACATGAGCTTCGGCCGCACCGGCTGTCCCATCCTCTGCCCGCACCATGGGGAGAAGATAGACTACTCCAGCGTGCACTGCCCGGTGTCGGAGCGGGTGTATGACACCGAAGTGGTGGCCATGGGCAAGGACTTCCTGATGGACCGGGCCGCCGTGGACACGGTGCTGGCCGCCATCCAGAAGGTGAAGGACAACCTGGACGAACTCAAGTAGGGGCTCATAGCCGGACCTAACCCCCCCTTCCCCTACGCGGGAAGGGGGAACCGGAAAGGGCCAATCCCGTAGGGACGAGCGACTCCCCCTTCTTTCCCCCTCCGTTCTCACAGAAGGGCAGCAGCCAGACCAGCGCAGCGCCTGGTGAGAGGGATCAGGTGGAGTCCCTAAGCGTCCGCAACCGGGTCTGGAGACCATTAGGCTGGTGCACACGCCTAGCGGCGCCGCGCCTACTCGAGTATCAGGGCTGAGAGATCGCCGCCGGCAGGCCCAGTTCGACGTAGTCTCCGCGAGAATCGACTCCATCCACCGCCAGCCGCTCCATGGTGTCGGGGCGGTAGAGGCCCACGCGCAGGCGCGCCCCCTCCAGGCCGGCGCCGGCCGGCACGGCAACCGTGTGCGCATCCACCACCGCCTCGTCCGCCCGCCACTCGGTGGTGGGGTAGGCGCCCGCCACGGGGACGCTGTCGTCCTGCCCCAGCATGATGCCGTCCGGCCCCACCAGGTGGACGAAGACGGTGTAGGGCACGGCGGTGGGCCCGCCGCCCTCCCAGAGGAGCACGACGCGCAGGCCGGTAGCGCCATTGGGCGGCGGCAGGACCAGGTAGCCCGCCAGCTGCGGCCCGCCCTCGAACCGGGCCTCGGCCGGCAGCCACCGGTCCGCCAGCCCCGCCGGGGTGCGGTAGGCCAGCACCGTCAGGCCGCGCACACCGTGCTGCTCCTCCAGCAGGCAGTGGCGCTGCAGCCACCGCTCCACTTCGTCGCCCCCCGACCATTCCGGCCGTGCCAGAGGCAGCAGCCACAATCGCTCGTGCTCGGCGGCAAGGGCGGCCACCTCAGCAGCGACGTCCGCATCCGCCGTCGCGGGTGTCAGGCGGACCGGTACCCCAGCGGCGGACGCGTAGTAGAGGACGGCCGGATCGGGGAAGTTGTAGAGCAGCACCTCACCGGGAGCCCCGTGGCTCTCGGCCAACCGGAGTGCCGTGGACCAGTCCGGGCTCTTGTAGGTGGTGTGGTCGAAGTAGTACTGGCGGAGAGACGCCCCGGTGACCACCAACACCAGCGCCAGCGCCGCCAGCCGCAGCGGCCGGGGCAGGCGCGCCCAGGTCAAGCCGCCCCCCAGGAGCGCCAGATAGACGGGCAGGACGAAGACGGTGAACTTGTCGTCGAACATGGGCCGCAGCAGCGAAACCAGCCAGAAGACGAGGAGCGGCGCGACGAGAAGCGTCAGGCCCGTGGCCCGGGCGCGGCGTGGCAGCGCGGCGAGCCCGGCGACCAGCACCAGGGCGAAGAGCGGCAGCGTCCAGAGAGCCCAGGCGGGAGCGGTGTAGCCGAGCGAGTAGCTCTGCGCCAGCCGGCCCAACAGCTCGGGCAGCGACACCGGCGGCGCCCAGCCCAGCTCGAAGCGCTGCATCAGCCCCAGGGCCGCCAGCGCCCAGGGAGAGAACGCCGCCGCCACCGCGACGTGCGCCAGCAGCAGTCGGCGCGCCCAAGGATGCAGCCCTCGCTCGCGGATGGCCCGCAGTGCCGCCACCGCCAGCACGCCGAGAATGGCAAAGGCGGCGAAGTAGTGGAAGTACAGGCCCACCGTCGCCGCCAGGACGTAGGGCAGGAGCGACCGGCGGCTGGCGCCGTAGCGCAGGGCACGCAGGCCCAGCCAGAGGATGCCGGCGCAGGCGGCGGTCAGGCCGCTGTAGAAGTGGCCGTCCTGCGACCACCAGATCAGGAAGGGGTTGACGGCAGCCAGAAGCGCCGCCGTCCGTGCCGCCGTCCGGGGGAGCAGCTCGCGCGTAAGCCGGTAGATCAGCGCCACCGCCAGCACTCCGGGAACAACCCCGAAGAGGAAGCGGTAGGCGAACTCGCTGCGCCCCGCGAGCAGCAGCCAGAAGTGGAGAGCGCTGTGATTCAGGGGCGGATAGGCCTGGCAGCAGAGATCGTTGCGGATGACCTCGGCCAGAGGCTGGGCGGCGTAGAGGATGTCGAATGCCTCGTCGCCGCGCAGGTCCACCTGGTCGAGATGGTAGAGGCGCAGGGCGAGGGCGAGGAGGATGAGGAGGTGAACGGTGACACGGGA
>JAAYAV010000085.1 GCA_012719195.1 Anaerolineae bacterium
CGGCTGGAGGAGGCGGCGGCCATCTGTGATGAGGTCGGCTCTCCCGGGCTGGCGCTGATGGCGGACTTCTTCCATATGCACACGGAAGAGGCCGATCCCCCGGCCGCCATCCGCCAGGCAGGCGACTGGCTCAAGCACGTGCACCTGGCGGACAGCAACCGCATGTCCCCCGGCACCGGCCATACCGATTTCGTCACCTGGTTCCGGGCCTTGGCGGACGTGCGCTTTCAGGGTTACATGGCCCTCGAATGTGGCTTTGGCGCCGACCGGCAGGCCGAGCTTGCTCGGGCTGTTCGCTTCCTTAGGGGCGCCATCGGTACCGCCCGTTCCTAGTGTTTGCAGACAGCTGCGAGTGTCGGAGATGAGGCAAGTGGACCGATTAGGGGGTGTGGCTGATGTCGGGAACTAACCGGGGATTCGGGGGCTTCATAGGCCGCGTACTGCGGATTGACCTAACCTCGGGGCGATCGTCGGTGGAGGAGCCGGCGCCGGAGCTGTATCGCCGCTACGGTGGCGGTTCCGGGCTTGCTCTGTACTACTTGTTGCGCGAGCTTCCTCCGGGCGCTGACCCTCTTGGCCCCAGCAACGTGATGGTTTTCATGACCGGCGCCATGAGCGGGACTCCGCTCTGGGGCGCGAACCGGTACGTGGTGGCGGCGAAGAGCCCCCTCACCATGGGCCTGGCCCGGAGCGAGGCCGGTGGCTGGTGGGGGCCGGAACTGAAGGCGGCCGGCTTCGACGGCATTGTTCTCAGTGGCAGGGCGCCCAGCCCCGTGTATCTGCTCATTCGCGACGGCGAACTCGAGATCGTACCGGCCGCTGATCTGTGGCAGCAGAGCACGGGCGACGTCCAGGACGCCATCGTGGCCCAGAGCGGAGACCGGCGCACCCGGGTGCTTCAGTGTGGCCCGGCCGCCACCCGCGGTGTCCGATACGCCGCGCTGACCAACGAGCTGCGGCACTGGAACGGACGGGGCGGGCTGGGGGCGGTGCTGGCCGCCAAGAACGTGCGCGCGATCGGCGTCCGCGGTAGCGGCAAGCCGGCGATCGTGGACGATGAGCGGGCGCAAGCTATCCTCAAGGACCTGCGCACCTCCTACAACCGCAATGAGTCCACCATGCACCTTCACGGTACCGCCCGCGGCGTGCCCGGCCTGAACGACGATGGCATCTTCCCCACTCGCAACTTCGTGGACGGGCAGTTCGAGGGGGCGGACAAGTTATCCGGCCCGACCATGAGCGAGACCATTTTGGTGGGACGGGGGACCTGCTACGCCTGTGCCGTGGCCTGCAAGCGCGAGGTTGAGGTCCCGGAACTCGGGGTGACGCGCAAGTACGGTGGCCCCGAGTACGAGACCATCGGCTCGCTGGGCTCACTGTGCGGCATCGATAGCCTCGAGTACGTCGCCAAGGGGAACCAGACCTGCGGCGAGTACGGTCTCGACACCATTTCGACCGGGGTCGCCATTGCCTTCGCGATGGAATGCTATGAGCATGGCCTCATCACCGATGCGGATACCGGCGGGCTGGAACTCCGCTTCGGCAACGCCGAGGCCATGGTGGAGATGATCCACCGGATCGGCCGGCGCGAGGGATTGGGAGACCTGCTCGCTGAGGGTGTGGCGCGGGCAGCTCAGCGGCTACCCGAAGGTGCAGCACGGTTTGCCATGCACGTGAAGATGCAGGAGACCCCCTTACATGAGCCGCGGGGCAAGAAGGGTCTAGCGTTGGCATACGCCCTCTCGCCCACCGGTGCCGACCACATGGAGGCGCCTCATGATCCCTTGATCGAAACAGTGGGCATGAGCAACGCCGATCTCGGCCCCCTCGGCCTGTACGAGCCGGTCGACCGGATGGACTTCTCCTACCGCAAGGTGCGCGCGTTCTACCTCCTACAGCTGCTCTGGGGCATGTACAACGTGGTGGGGATGTGTGACTTCGCGGCCGTGCCTACAGGCCCCATCAGACTACCCCAGCTAGTGGACTTCTATAGCGCCGTCACCGGCTGGCCCACTAGTCTGTGGGAGATGCTGCGCCTAGCCGAGCGGGCCAAGGCCATGTACCGCATCTTCAACCATCGTGAGGGCCTGGGGCCCGATGACGACCGGCTGCCTAAGCGATTCTTTGAGCCACTGGGGAACGGACCACTGGAGGGAGAGCAGCTGGATCAGGACGAGTTTGAGGAAGCCCGCCGCCTCTACTACGAGCTGTGCGGCTGGGACCGGGATACCGGCCTGCCCACGCGGGCACGACTACTCGACCTGGAGCTCGAATGGCTCCTCTAGCGCCGCAGAAGTGGTGAGGGAGGCGGGAATGAGGGATATGCTGAGCGCGGCACTCAAGGCGAGTCGCGCCGACTACACTGAGATCAGAATCGAAGAGCGCGAGGCGAGCCGCGTGTCCTTCCGGGGGCCGGAGCTGGAGACGGCCAGCACGGTGCTCGACAAGGGTGGGATAGTGCGTTGCCTCGTTCGCGGCGGTGGATGGGGCGTCGCCACGTTCAACGACCTCACAGACATATCGCGCCGGGTCGAGCAGGCCTACGAGGGCGCGCGCGCCATCCAGGGCGAGCTAATCGACCTCGCCGAAGTGCCGGTAAGCGAGGACCGGGTGACCGTGCCCCTGGAGCAGGACTTCCGTGGGGTACCGCTTACGGAGAAGCGTCGGCTGGCGGCGGGATACAACGACATACTGCGCACCTTCGATCCGGCGATCATCGACACGAGCACCTCCTATTGGGACAGCTTCAGCCGTGTTACCTACGCCAACTCCGAGGGGACTCTGGTCGAAGAGGAGCGCCCCATGGTGAACGTCTCCGTGAGCGCCATGGCCCGCGCCGACGGTAACGTGCAGCGTGCCTTTGAGGGAGTGTCGAAGGTGTCAGGCTTCGGTGCCGTGCTGGGTCACGAGGAGATGGTGCGAGAGGTGGCCGAGCGGGCGGTGGCGCTCCTGAAGGCCCCTCGCGTCAAGGGTGGGCGCTACACCGTGGTATGCAACCCCAAGCTCGCGGGCGTGTTTGCCCACGAAGCCTTCGGCCACCTCTCGGAGGCCGACTTCGTCTATGCCAACCCCCAGGCCCAGGAGATGATGGTGCTGGGCCGCCGCTTCGGCCAAGATATCCTGAACATCGTAGACGACGGCAGCATCCCCGGGCTGCGGGGATCGCACAAGTACGATGACGAGGGAGTGCCGGCTGGTCGGAGCGATCTGATCAAGGATGGGGTGCTGGTGGGGCGGCTACACAGCCGCGAGACGGCGGCCAAGATGGGTGAGCGGCCCACGGGCAACGCGCGGGCGACCGGCTATCGCTACCCGCCCATCGTCCGTATGACCAACACGTACGTGGACAGTGGCGACACTTCCTTCGAGGACATGATCGCCGACGTGGAGTTGGGAATCTACGCCTGCGACGCCTTCGGCGGCCAGACGGCACTGGAGAACTTCTCCTTCAGCTCCGCCTACGCCTACATGATTCGCGAAGGGCGCATCGAGGAGATGGTGCGGGACGTGATCCTGGCCGGAAACCTGTTCCACACCCTCATGAGCATCGAGGCGGTGGGTAACGACTTCGAGTGGGCCGACTTCGGTATGTGTGGCAAGGGGCAAGGCGGGGGCTTGCCCGTGGCGATCGGGTCGCCGCACATCCGCATTCGTGACGTGGCCATCGGGGGTGACTGACGGTGAGCGATAACGCGGTTTCAGTCCTGGAGCGCCTGTCACAGCGCGCCGATCAGGCGGAAGTCTTCGGCATAGACAGCGAGTCCACAGCGGTTAGCTTCGAGGCGAGCAAGCTCAAGTCGTTCGACGTTAGCCAGACAGGCGGGCTGGCGGCGCGCGCGATGCACGAGGGACGTCTGGGCTTCGCGGCCGCTGGCGGCGCCGGCTCAGAGGATCAGCTGATCGACAACGTGATTGAATCGGCCCGACACGGCGACGCCATCGACCTCCGCTTCCCCGGGACGAGCCCGGCCGGTGGGGTAGAGGTCTATGACCCCCGACTGGCGACGCTGCCGGCAGACCGGCTGATTGAGATTGGGCAGGAAGTGATCGAGATAATCCGGAGCGCCGACGACCAGGCTCTGGTGTCCATGGACCTGGAGCGGCAGGTGCGGCGCACGGTGGTGCTGAA
Organism: Anaerolineae bacterium; assembly: GCA_012719195.1. GTDB lineage: Bacteria > Chloroflexota > Anaerolineae > DRVO01 > DRVO01 > Ch71. The sequence continues at coordinate 4,130 of JAAYAV010000085.1, forward strand.
CAGCAGCGGCGCCCGCGCCGACGAGGAGAAGTCCACCCTGTCGGTTTCCATGCGCGTGGAGAAGGTGCAGTCGGACGACGTCCTGATGGTGTTCCGGTACTTCAGCACCGCCCGCTGGAACGAGGATTACCGCGAAGTGGCCGAGAGCCTGGCCGAGAGCCTGCGGCGAGCGCGCCGGCAGGCCACGTTGCGTTCCGGACGGATGCCCGTGCTGTTCTCGCCGTCGGGCGCGGTTGTTCTGGGCCTGCCCTTGATGATGGGACTGGACGGAAAGGACGTCTATCGGGGTATCTCTCCCCTGGCGGGCCGAGTGGGGGAGCGGCTATTCGACGACAAGCTTACCCTGAGCGATGATCCCACCTTGCCCGGCCGGCCAGGAAGCGGCGACTACGACGACGAAGCCGTCCCGCGCCGCCGTAGCAGCCTCATAGAGCGGGGTGAGCTGCGAGGTTTCCTGTACGATCTGAAGACCGCGGCGCAGGCAGGGGTCGAGCCTACCGGAAGTGGTGAGCGCGGCCTGTTCTCTCCGCCCTCACCCTCCTTCTCCAACCTGGTGCTGGATCCGGGCACCACGCCGCTCAAGGACATCATCGCCGGCCTGGACGAGGCGCTGTTGGTGGAGAGCCCGCTCGGGTTGGGGCAGGGCAACGTGATCAGTGGCGCCTTCTCCAACAGCCTGAGCCTGGGGTTCAAGATCGAGCGGGGCGAGGTAGTGGGCCGGGTGAAGGACGTAGCCATCGCCGGGAATGTCTACGAGGACCTCCAGCACATTGCCGCCCTCAGCCAGGAGACGGAGTGGGTCTACGGCGGCATGAGCCTGCCCTACGTGCTCCTGCCCTCACTGAATGTGGTGACCAAGGCCTAGCACCCGCCGGCCGCAGCAGCAGACAAACGGGGCTCGCCTTCGCGATGGAGGCGAGCCCCTTGTTCCGCCCCGAGGCGGGACAGCCCGTCTGTCGGGTCCGGTCGGGCGTCGGGCTACTGCACCGTGATCTGGGTGTACGCCGGGTACTGCTTACCGTCCAAGTCCTCCACCAGGAACCCAACCACGTACGGGCCGGCGGCCGCGTCCATGTCGATCCAGGTGAAGGGCCGGTCACGGAAGGTGATCGTTTGGCCTTGCTCGGTGTCGGGAGTGGCAGCGCCTCCGTCTTCGGCGAAGTCAAGCCACTGCTCGAGCACGGTGAACGTGTCTCCTGACTCGGGCAGGATCTCGCGGGGCGCGCCGGCCGTGCCGTCGCCGGTGAAGCCGAACACCTGCTGGAGGGTGCCGTTGCGGAAGTGCAGCTGAGCGGTACGGGACTGCCCGTCCTCGGTGTGGGTGTAGATCCCCTCCACAATGTAGACCGCCTGCTCGTACGAGGCGCCGTAGGTCAGGGGCTTGAAGAGCGCCGGGACCCTCTGCTCGCCGTCGTCGATGGCGAACACGAAGGGTTCCCACTCGAACTCCATGGTGAAGCCGCCTTCCGGCCACACTGGATAGTAGACGCCGTTGAGCACAGTGGTATCGGGGCTCTCCAGGTAGTCCTGATCGGCGACGTTCAGGGAGTTGGCAACCTGGTCGAAGTAGCCGACCATCAGTTTGACATAACCGATGTTCTCACCGGTGATGTCGGCGCTCAGAAGTACCGTCTGGCCGGGTGCCACCGTGTTGGCCGAGGCGCGGATGGCCGAGACCTGTATGCCGCCCGTGGCCGGGCTCTCGACCGGCTGGGAAGGCGGGGTGGCGTTGCGCGATGAAGCGTCGAACTCGCGCCCGGTGTAGTGGAAGGCGAGGAACTCGTCCCAGAGCGAGTCCTGAGAGAAGCGCGAGGCCAGGCCGAGGTACGATTGGTAGCCGCTCACCGGGTTGGTGTAGAGCTGGGAGTTGGGGAAGTAGATCGAGATCCCCGTCGAACCCGGCTTATCCGGACCGTGGCGCTCGGCGACGACGGCCTGGCCCAGGGCGTCGATGAGGCTCCCGGCGGCGTCCGTGGTGCGCTGGTCCGGGGTAGACTGGGTCACCAGGTGGGCAAAGTGGCCCAGGTCGATGTACGACGGTGGCACCTGGCTGCCGAAGATGCTGGTGTAGGATTGGGCGTAGCTGCGTGCCTGCGCTACCGGCTTCTGAGCGGACTGCTGCATCTGGAAGGCCAACTCGTTCAGCCCTTCCATCACCGGCGGCAGAGCCGACAGATCCACCGCTGCCAAGGTCACGTTCGCTCCCAGCCGGTCGGCGAGAGCGTCGGCAGAAGGGGGAGCGCCGAAGAGGCCGCGTCCGCCACCGACGAACTCCAGGCGGGCCTGGTCGTCCACAATGCGCTGATCTTCGTCGATGTAGCTCTGCACTATGTAGCGACCGAGCTCGTCTCCGCCCACGTTGGGATTCTGCTGCAGGTCGCGCAGGAAGCTGGCGTAGGCCCAGCCTACAGCGGGCTCCGTCTCCTGGGAAGCCACTGCGTAGCGAGCATGTGGTTGCAGGGCCGAGAACACCTCCAGGTGACCCATGAGGCAGGCATCCATGCCGATGAGCTCGAACTTGTCCAGGCCCGTCTGCTGCCGGATGGTGCCCAGGGCCGCGTCGATCTCATCAAGGAACAACTGGTCGCCGAGCCGCTGCGCCAGCGGCACGGTCGCTCCGCCGGTACCGGAGGAGGTCGGGTCGCTCCAGCCGCCGGGCCATCCCATCCCGTGGTCGGATAGAATAAGCGCGTACTTGTCCGCCGGGTAGTTGGCCATGGCCCAGGTGACGAAGTCGACCAGAGTGCGGCCATCGGCCATGTTGACCTCGCCCAGGTCGGCCAGCTCTTGGGAGCGGACAGCGCTCAGGTCGTCGTCGCGCGTGACGTAGAAGCGCTTGGCGGAGGTCCAGTTACCGTCGCCCTGATAGCCGCCGTTGAAGCGGTCGAGCTGAGCCACGATCTGCACCGCGTCGCTGGATCCGGCACGCTCAGCCTCGTTGAGGTCGAGGTAGATGTCCTGCTCCAGTACTTTGTCGTCGGCGTCCTGGTAGAGCATGATGAGCCACTTGTTGCCGGGAGCGGCGGTGGCCGCGACCACGGGCGGTGCCGTGGGCGCCGCGGTTGCCGGCACTGCGGGAGCCTGGGTGGCCTGCACTACCTGCTGGCCCGAAGAGGGTAGGGTGGCTAC
>JAAYAV010000086.1 GCA_012719195.1 Anaerolineae bacterium
ACCAGGATCCCCTGTCGCAGCCAGCCGCCCCCTCGGAATCGACCAATCGGCGCCACCGTCGCTCCGTCAGCTCCCGTCTACACCATTTACGTCGAGCATACCTGAACCGGTCCCCCGGCGCTTCTTCTGCGCCCACAGGCGGGGACGCAGGCCGCGTGCCAAGCAACACCATCAGAAAAGCCCCCGTTCCGTTTGACGCGGTAGGTGAGGGGCGCTTAAGATCAGCTCTGATAGGTACAGGAGTCGTAAGCGAGCCACAAGGGAGAAAGAGATGAGTGGCACAACTGACCGCGACACCACAACCGTAGCCGGGCACGGCATCGCCTCGGCATCCGAACTCCGCGGGCAGCTCAGCGCTGTCGAGCTGGGCATCGCCGATCTCCGGCGAGGCTCGAGCGAGCAGGCCCTCCAGACCATCCGCCGCATGCACGCCATCCAGAGGGCATTGCCGGAGATCGAGAGCCGCTTCGGCGTGACTCTGAAGGCCGAGCGGACTCGCCTGCAGACCGTCGAGGCTTCCTTAAGGAACAACGCGCCCCTGCTGGTGAACAAGGCCGGCGCGAGCAAGTTGCGGTCCCTTCGCGAACAGCTGGGCGGCACGGAAGATGACTGGTGGCTGAACCTAGACACCGTTGTGGCCGGCGCCCGCAAGTCCACCGTACGCCGGTACCTGCTCCAGGGGGCGGCGCTGCTGGTCGCCTTCGCCGTAATGGCGGTTGCCTACCAGCTCTTCCTCGCGCCCCGCGGGTCCGACGAGCCCTCCAGCCGGATGGATCGAGCGCAGGAGAAGCTGAGCGCGGGACGGCTCGAGGAAGCCCTCGCCGACTTCCAGGCCATCATCGACTCGGGGGCGGAAGTGATGGAGGCCCCGCTGGCCGCCGGCGCCATCCTCACCCAGCTTGGTCGCACCGACGAGGCAGCGCCCTACCTGGAGCAGGCTCGAGCGGTGGCTCCGAGCGAGGCGGACTACTACGCCGAGCTGGCGCAATCCTACTACCGGATGGCATCCCAGGGCGGGCTGGACACGGTGGCGAAGGCAGAGGAGGCCGCCCAGGCGGCACTGCAGCTTGACCCCAACTCAGCCAACGCCTACCTGGCCCTGGGCGGCGTGTACGAACTGCAGGGTAGGGTCGGGGAGGCCGTGGCCGCCCTGGAGAAGGCCTCCGAGCTGACCACCGAGCCCGCTCTCAGCGCCGCCATTCGCATGCGCCTGGGCATGCTCTCCCAGCGACCGCCCGAGCTGCCCACCCCAGAGGTGGAAGCCACCGCCACCGGACAGTAGCAGCTGTAGGCCGATCAGCCCCGATTCCGGGTAGCGGGGCCGCTGAGTAAGTCTGCAGCGGCCCTGCCGGCCGTTCACGCTCCTTCCCGACGCTGCTACGACCGGCACCCAGCTAGGACCCCGCCCTGGTGCCGCGCTCCGGCTCGTCCCCACCTCCAGGCTGCCCGGCATCCCCCTCCTCCCCGCGACCAGATCCTATATAACCGAATTCCTACATTCTAGGTCCATCGTCCTAATACTCTCTGGATATCCTTAGGCATGACCCGGTTCGTCGAGCGCTGTCACTGCGCCGCTCGGGCGCGCGTGCGTCTCCCGGCGAACATCTGACGCTCTCGCTAGTCGGATGCCCTCTGGGTCCCGGCGTCGCTATGCGGTGACCTTGCCGCCGCCGTTCTCCCGCCAGGCCAGTGGTCGTCGGGAGGATCACAGCAGCGTTGCGTTGAAGGAGGTTCGGGATCTTCTCCGTGGCGTCGCTCACGCGTAGTCGTCGGCCCTCGCCCCAGCGGCAGCGAGGCCAGACGGGCTGGTTCGGCCGTTACGCAGCAATCCGAAGGCCGGCGCGACCAGTGGCTCCGGGGTCTCGGTGCCTACACCATCCCCGATCGACCCAGCAGCCCCTCGGTCGGCATAGCAGCCGGATCTACCGCTCAGGTTAGGGGGGCAAATGGCCAAGCAGGAAAGTCGACAGGATCGTGGACTCAGAGAGAGCGTTACCCGCTGGGTGAGCCCGTTCACTGCTCTTCGTGCGCTCGTTCTGCTGCTGTACCTTGTCTCACTGGTGGCGTTCCCCAGCCCTCCCGTTGCAGCCCAATCGCCGTACGCGTGGGCGGCCTACAACGATAGCGTGTACGCCAGCGG
>JAAYAV010000087.1 GCA_012719195.1 Anaerolineae bacterium
AAGACGCTCGGCATCTAGGCCGAGCCTGGGGCGTCGCGCCACGCTGAGTCATCAGCCCCTCTTCCCGCGGGAGAGGGGCTTTCTCTTTGTACGGGGGCGCGGTCGGGATGGCCCCGGGCTGAAGCCGCGGGGCTACGTAGAGCTAAGCCGGCCTGCGCCGGCTCCCCGAGCCCGCCTCTGCGGGCTTCGCCAGTATCTAGCCCCGGCCATTCATGGCGGGGCAGCCCCCCAGCGGGGCTTCGGCACAGGCTGTAGGCAGTTGGGCCTTGCCGCTACCTGATTGTTGGCGCATGTCCTACAATTGATCCATGTCCCCGCCGATTCTGGCGACCAAGCTCTACATTCCCCCCGCACGCCCAAGCGTAGTCCTTCGCCCGCGCCTGATACAGCGACTGGACGAGGGGTTGTGCCGCGAGCCAGGTTCCGGATCCAGGCTGGCTCTGGTCTCGGCCACCGCCGGCTTTGGCGAGACCACCCTAGTCAGCGAGGGGGTTGCCGATTGTGGGCGACCGGTGGCCTGCAATCGGCAACCCCGCCTGCTTCTTGGCGTACGTCGTGGCCGCCCTGGACTCTCCGCAGCCGCCGCCCACGGAAGGTCTCTTGACGGCGCTCCTGAACGAGATTGCCGCCCTGGACCAGCCGTTCGCGCTCGTCCTGGACGACTATCACGTAGTGGACTCCCCGTCAGTTGACCAGGCCATCGCCTTTATCGTCGAGCACCAGCCGCCGAAGCTGCTTCTGGTCATCGCCACCCGCGAGGACCCGCAACTGCCCCTGGCGCGGTGGCGCGACGCGACTGGGCCATAGGTACCCCTGGTCGTTGACAGTTCACAAGTCCAGACTATCGTTATAGTATCGGTAAGGGCCCAGCATACTACGAAGCATATGACCAAGAAGGTTATCTATATAGAGTGCTTGGCTAGAGTTCCTCACCCCGCGTGTCGCCGGGGCCGCTCAGTCATGGAGGATGGCAATGAGGAGAGAGCACAACTGGATGGTGTGCTTGCGAATGCCAAGACCTGATCGGTTGCAGGCTCCTGCAGGTCCGGCCGGAGGGGCGCGAAGTCTAGCCCGGGGCTACGGCATCGCGGCTGCCTGGTCGATAGCGCTGGCTCTGGTGCTGATCGGCTGTGCCGGACCCATGGATGCCACGCAGACGACGACGCCAGTAGCGGCATCGAGCTCGATCGCGGACTCCCCTCTGGCGACTCCGACCGCGACTCAGCCTGCAAGGGCCGTAGCGCAGGGGGTCGCGACCCCTGAGTCGCCCTTGGCGACGCCCTCGCCTTCCGCCACGCCCTGGCCGACACTGACGCCCACTCCCACCACTACCTGGCCAGGCTGCGAGAGTTTCCCCTACACCATCAGCTTCATTCGTGATAGCAACATCTGGATCCTGGAAGGCCAGGGTGGCATCGAGAGGCAGTTGACCCACGAGCCGGAGGGCGTGGCGCTCAGCTATGCGCCCTCACCTGATAGCAGGTGGATTGCCTACATCACCTGGTCTTTCCCAAACTGGGACCTGAAGCTGGTCTCCACCGAGACCGGAAAGGTGCGCCTCATCGAGGAGAGCCGCAGGCCGCGGCTGCCCGGTTCACTAGCCTGGCTCGATGATATCCACCTCCAGTACCACATCCTGATAGGGACGGAGTACACCGGAACCGAGCCGGCGGTGGTAGGCAGCGTCGTGGAAGTTGACCTGGAAACAGGGGCGCACCGCGAGCTCGCTACTACCACCTTCCATTACCCATCTCCCGATGGCGGGTACGAGCTAACAGGACACTGGTCGCCCAGAGGCGACCCCCTCCCTGAGCACGTGCCCTACCAGCTCCTGGACCGCAGAACTGGGGAGCAGCGCTTGGTGATGGAGGAACCAGCACACTTCCGCGGCTGGTCTCCAGACAGCAAGTTCATCCTCTTCAGCGTGAGCCCGGGCGGGGGTGATCCCTCGTCCCTGGTAGCCGTGGAGGTGGGAACCGGAGAGCAGGCGGTGCTCACGCCAGCGGGCAGGCAAGCCTCGCGCCCCGCATGGTCTCCCGATGGTCAGGAACTGGCCTACTTTGAATGCGATTCCGCTGCCCCTGAGATCATCTGCCAAGACCTCAACCTCTGGGTGTCCGGCCCTCAAGGAGAGGGACGCCGGTCACTTCTGGTGAGCGAAGACGGGTCCGTGTGGCTCGAAGGGCAGCGGAACGGACCGGTTCGCGAGGCTATCGCGGTTCCGGGGACACTGCTATGGACCGCCGATGGCACACGGCTGGTGTTTTCGGCGTTCCACGAATCGGCTCGGCAGGACATCTGGAGCGTCAAGCGGGACGGGAGCGACCTGTGCTTCCTCGCCGAGGAAGCCTATCCCCGTACCCTGGGTTCCCAGAGCTGATCGGTTACTGATATCGGGCTCGAAGCAGCACACACAATGGAAGAGAGGAGTGACGACGATGTGGTCAAAGCGATTCACCACTCGAGTGGTGCTGGCCATCCTGGCGCGGCAGCTCAGTGCGTGGATTCGCTGTAGTCCAGATGACGCCCAGATGGTGACCACCCTTCAGTACAGCTACAACAACAGTCGGGGCTGCTCTCAGCGCTAGGCGCGTTTCGGGCTGGGAGAGGGCCAGTCGGCCCGCTTTCCCTTGATCCTCGCTCGTCGCAGGCCGGCCCTCCCTTTCCTTGAGCCCCAGCCCTCCGCATGCTACCATGCGCGGACACCGACCCGAGGAGCCCCCCTTGCCCGACCCGCTGACCCTCGATCATTATGAAGCCCTCTACCCCGCGCGAGACCTCCCGGCCGGCGCGGAGATCACCCGGGTGGCGCCCAGCCCCACCGGCAAGCCCCATATCGGCACGGCGCTGCAGGCGGTGGTGGACCGGGCCCTGGCGGACAAGACGGGCGGCCGCTTCCTCCTGCGCATCGAGGACACCGACCGCAAGCGGCTCGACACCGAGGCGGTGCACGCCATCCACGAGGCCCTCGAATGGCTGGGCATTGCCCCCGACGAGGGGCCGGAGCACCCGGGCGCCTACGGGCCCTACGTGCAGAGCGAGCGCCTGCCCCTCTACCAGGCCGCCGCCGCCTGGCTGCTGGAGCGCGGCTACGCCTATCGCTGCTTCTGCTCCCCGGAGAGGCTGACCGAGGTGCGCCAGGCGCAGCAGGCCGCCGGCCAACTGCCCATGTACGACCGCCACTGCCG
>JAAYAV010000088.1 GCA_012719195.1 Anaerolineae bacterium
CGGGAGGAGAAGTCGGCGACGCGCACGGTCCCGCCCTCGTTCCGGGGGGTGTCGGCGGCCCCGACGCTGATCACTTCGCGGGCACACCCGGGCGGGCCGATGGTTCCCGGGCGCGGGCCGGAGTTGCCTGCGGCCACGCAGATGACCAGGCCTTTCTCGGAGAGCTCGTCGCAGAGGGTGGACAGAGCGTCGGTTCCGTCGCCCGCCTGGGATCCTCCCAGGGACAGGCAGGCCACCTGGGCTCCCTGCTCCATGGCCCACTCCAGGCCGGCAATGACATCGCTGGCGTCTCCCGATCCGTCGTCGGCGAGGACCTTGGCTACCAGGATCTCCGCTTCGGGAGCCACCCCGCGGTAGAGCCCCTGGCTGGCGGAGCCGTCACCGGCGGCGATGCCGGCCACGTGGGTGCCGTGGCCGTTCCCATCCAGGGTAGACTGTATGAGTCGCCGGCGGCTCGAATGCGGTCGCACACGGCCTCCCTCGGCGTAGGTGACGGCGGCGGTCACCCGGTCGGCGAAGTCGGGGTGTTCGGGGTCAATCCCGGTATCGATGATGGCGATGCGGACGCCGCGACCGGTGAGGCCGCTGTTCCAAGCGAGATCGGCGCCGATGTAGGGGGCGGCACGGTCGAGAAGAGCATGTACCCGAAAGTCGAGCCAGACGTGCTCCACCGCATCATCCTGGATGAGCCGGTCAATGTGGCCGGCGGGCACCCGTGCGGCGAGAGCAGGCAAGGCGCGGAAGGCGTGTCGTACGCGGAAGTCGGCACCCTTAGGCAACTTCGGCGCGACCCCACCCCGGTAGCGGATGATGACCGGCAGCGATGTCGAATCCGACGCGGAGACCAGGCACTCGCGTAGGTTGTGGCCTATCTTCGGGGAGTGGGTACGTCGGCCGCTGGAATCCATCACCTTTCCTGGGCAAGCTGGCATCGCCGCTTCTTCGGAGCGCGCCCGGAAGGGTATCTGCTAGATTCGTACCAAGCCGAGAGGGAAGGGTTGCGCGGTGCGAACCGGTAGCATAACCTGGCCGGAGCATGACTACTGGCAACCGTCGCGCCGTGGGTCTCCGACCGTCCTGCCACCGCCTCTTGCTGGCCGCACTGGCCTACCTGGCGGTGGTTCTTCTGACCCCACTTCGGGCCCAGGCGGCGGGCCTGTCGCTCGACGTTGCGCGCGTCGCTCCCGCTATGGCGCCGAAGATGGAGAACGGCGGCTGTAGCGGAGTGTTACGCCTTCACGGCGCGACAGCACTCAGAGCTGTGCACTGGCGTGGGCCGGCGTACGAGGTCGTGGCACTGGGCGCCTGTGTGCCCCTTCTCCCTCGAGGAGCCACCTACGTGCCGGTGGCCTTCAGTAGCGGCAGCTCGACGCTGGAGGTAGCGGCCGCAGCCCAGCCGGAGCCGAGGCGGGAACCACCCGAGTCCGACGGGGTGGCGCGCGTGACGGATGTGCCCATCCTGATGTACCACCACATCGGTGAGGTCCCGTACGGAGCGGACTCGATTCGGCACGGGCTGACGGTGTCGGAGGCCAATTTCCGGGACCAGCTGCGCCACCTGAAGGACGCCGGCTACGAGACGATTACTGTGGCGCAGCTGGTAGATCACCTGGCCACCGGGGTCGAGCTGCCGGCGCGACCGATCGTGATCACCCTTGACGACGGCTACCGCGATGCCTATGAGGTGGCACTTCCGGCGTTGCAGGAGTTCGGCTACGTGGCCACCTTCTTCCTGCTCACCGCCCCGATCGACGAAGGGCAGTCCGAGTTCGTGACCTGGGAGCAGGTCTACGCTCTGCACGAGGCGGGAATGGAGATGGGGGCGCATACCTACACCCACCCGGACCTGCGGGGCAAGAGCACCGACTACATCGTTTGGCAGGTTCTGGGAAGCAAAGAGGCGATCGAAGCGCGTATTGGTGAGCCGGTGCGGGTGTTTGCCTACCCCAGCGGCGCCCACGATGAGCACGCGGTGCAGGTGGTACGCTCGGCCCAGTTCTGGGCCGCCCTCACCACGGAGGCCTCCTGCCGGCAGACCCCGGCCGGACTGTGGACGATGGGGCGCGTGCGCATCCAGCCGGGCGATACCGTCCGAACCTTCGCCCAGAAGTTGGAGGCCTGCCGCGCTCCCTGAGGCGGGCGGGTGAGCGCGCCCGGGGCGCGACTAGTCGATCTTGATGCGCGTGGTCGGCTCTTCCTCGGGCTTCTCCGTCTTCTCGATCACAGCGTCGACGAGGCTGCGGTATGCCAGCAGCATCTCTCGGAAGGCGGTGCGAGTGTGCTCGCGGAACTCGTCGGTCACTGGGCTGCTCACCCGGGGGCGGCTGCCCAGCACTCCATCGAACCCGTCGGACAGCCAGCGGGTGAAGTCGAAATCCTTCTTGCTCTCAGACACGTTTCGCCTCCTCTAGCGCGTTCCGTTCTCGGGCGGCCGTTCGCCTACAGCCAGAAGCGCAGTACCCCAAGGCAGGCTGGTGCGGCCCAGTAGGCTCGCCTCCCAGTCGCCCAACTTAGCTAGAATGCTATTGAGCGGCTCCGGCGTGGGCTCCATCTCTACCTGGTATGCCCCGTCATCTGGGCTAGCCAGCTCCTTCTCAGTGCCCATGACCCGGCGGACCATAATCAGGCCTGCTGCTGCCGGGAAAACCAGGAAGTAGGTGTAGCTGAGGAACCGGACCCGGAAGCCGCTCTGTTCGAGAAGCCGCCGGAGGTGCGGGGCGGTGTAGCGGCGGAGGTGATGGTTGACGACATCGTTGTGGCTGAACAGCCAACCGAAGGCAGGTGTTGTGATGGTGACCAGGCCGCCGGGCCGGCAGACGCGATGGGCTTCGGCGAGGATACCGGCGTCGTTTTCCGCGTGTTCGATGATGTCCAGGAGCGCTACCAGGTCGAAGGTGTTCGCGGCGAAGGGAAGCTCATCGGCGTCACCGGGTAGGGACCGATATCCGCGCTGCCAGGCTACCGAGAGCGGCTCCAGAGCGTTGTCCACGCCCACGACCTGTCCGTAACGGGCTAGGTGGTGGGCCATGTTCCCGGCCCCGGAGCCCACGTCCAGCACCAGCCCGTCCGGCCGGGCGATCGGATCAAGCACGCGGAAGAGCGCCTGAGTCCGGGTGTGGAACCACCAGTGGTCGTCTTCGGCGATCCTGACGGGTGCGGTTGCTCGGGTCGATTCCACTGTCATGGTCAGAAGCACCCCAGTTGGCATTGGCAGATATGCAGGTTCAGGACGGTAGCAGCCCGGCCCACGGACAGGACGGGGACGCCGAGCTCGCGGGCGATATCCCAGGCGGTGGCACAGGGCAGGTCGGTGGAGGCTAGTGCGTCCAAGCGACGGCGAACCAACTCGGTGTCGCCCTCGTCATCTCCGTCGTCCAGACGCCGCGGGCCGAACAGGCCCAGCTCGCAGCGAACGATCTTGATCTGAGCGGCGTCGGCGACTACCCCCACCTGGAAGGGCGCCACTCCGAGCGCCGTTGACAGGGCCAGGGCGTCAGCGCATGCCAGCCGGCCAGCGGGATCGGCCCGCAATTGCATCGCCGATAATAGGTCGCTATCCATAGGGTGTCACTCCTCTCCTAGCCGGAGTATAGCACCGGGGGCGATCCGCCACTATCGCGCAGGCGAGACGGTATTTGGCGCGAGCCGCGGGTGGGGCTATAATCCTGCTGTTCGGGGCGTAGCGCAGCTCGGTAGCGCGCACGGTTCGGGTCCGTGAGGTCGGAGGTTCAAATCCTCTCGCCCCGACTCTAAGAATATGAATGCCAGCACCCCGCGGACCGCGTCCGCGGGTTTCGCTTTGTCCGCTGCGGCCGTCGGCGCAAGCTTGTAACGACGGTGGCTACCGCTATTATGCCAAGGTCGGTCTCGACGGTGGGGAGGTTGGCGTACGCTGATGGGTACGGTGGGAGTAGTGGGAGCGGGCCCGGCCGGAATCGCGGCGGCGTTGGCGGCCGCGGAGGTCGGGGCCCGGGTGGTTCTCTTCGACACCAACCGGTCAGTCGGCCGCAAGCTGTCCGTCACCGGTAACGGGCGCGGCAACCTGACTAACCTGGCTGCCACAGCCGAACACTACCATTGCGCTAGTCGGGCGACGATTGAGGCTCTGCTGGGGGCATTCGGGCCCGCAGCCTTACGCCGCTATCTGGTCGAACTCGGCGTGCTCACCTACAGCACCGAGGACGGCTGGTGCTATCCCGTCTCGGAATCGGCCGCGACCGTGGCTGAGCTCCTGGCGGCGGCGTTGGACCTGGCCGGGGTGGACGTCCGCCTGCTAACGAAGGTGGACGGCCTGGAGCGTAGTGGGCGAGGGTGGGAGATCCGCCACAGCGGCGGCTCGGCGCGGGTTCCGGTGGATCAGGTGGTGGTCGCCACAGGAGGAATGGCGGCGCCTTCCTTCGGGTCGACCGGTAGTCTGTACCCGGTCTTGGCGCAGCTAGGGGTGCGGGTGCTGCCCAGTCGGCCGGCCCTGGCGCCGCTGGTGGGCGACATGAGGCGCTGGCATAGGCTTCAGGGTGTCCGGCTAGACGCGGCGGTTCGCCTCCTGCAGCGTGGCCGCGAGCTAGGGCGCGAGCACGGCAACCTGATGTTCACCCAGAGCGGTCTGAGCGGGCCGGCGGCCATGAACCTGAGCCACTTGGTGGCCGACCCGGCGCAGCCCGAGTTGGAGGCAGCCATCGATCTGGCGCCGACGCACGGCGATGCTCTGTCCTCGTTGGTCCGGCGTTTCGGGGGCACGCGCATGCCCTTAGCGGTGCTGCTGGGGGCGGTTGTGCCGCCCAAGGTGCCGCCGGTGATTCTGTCGCTGGCCGGGCTACCGGCGTCGGTC
>JAAYAV010000089.1 GCA_012719195.1 Anaerolineae bacterium
CGGGGGACGGTGTACTGGACGGTGGCGCGACCGTCGGCGCCCGTCGTAGCGATGGCCTGCGAGAACCCACCCACCGTGGGCTGGACGCTGAAGGCCACCGCGGCACCGCCCATGGGAATCCCCTTCTGGTCGCGCACCAGGGCGGTGATGGGCACGGTGGTGGAGCCGTCCGCGGGCGGCGGCGAGGCGGGAAGGTCGAGGGTCACCGTCTGAACGCGGGGCAGGTCCACCCGACAGTTGTCTACGGTCAGCCAGTTGCGGTAGGCCACCCTTCCCGGCTGGGCGCTGATATCGGCGCCATTGCCGTCCGGATGGTCGCCTTCATACCTCGGCCCGGAGGCATCCCCCCACCAGTTGCCCTCGGCATCCACCACCGATGTGACATCGTCACTGTCCAGACTCACCCCGATGGGCCGCAGGTTCGGGATGTCGTCCCATAGGCAGTTGCCGTGAGCGGCGACGTTTGAGCCCGGCAGCACTCGGATGTCCTGGGAGGACAGCAGCGTGTTTCCGGTGAGTTCGACCGGCGCCTTCGTGGCGATCTGCACCGCCTGAGAGAAGTAGTCCGGCAGACTGATGATGTTGTCCCGGAGCGCCACCGGGCAAGCGCCCGGCAGCCCCATCCCGTAGATCTGCACCCCGTAATCCGCATCCAGCGTGCCGGTCATGGTGTTGCGGCTCAACTGGATGCCGGTGCATTGCTGCAGGGAAAGGCTCACGGCCACCGGTTCGGCGATGCCGGTGAACCGATTCTCGCCTATGGCGACGGAGTCGGCGCTCGTACCGTAGATGCTCAGGCCTGACCCAAGGAAGTCGTTATCGGTGATGCTCACATCCAACTGGGTATGGTTGGACTCAACCCGCAACGCCTGGAGCGGTACTCCGGCAGGCTTGGCGAAGAGCCCGCCCTCAATGCTGATCTGCGCGGCCACCTCCGCACGCACGGTCATTGTCGCGCCGGTGAGGTTGTTCTCGTCGGCGTCCAGGATGACCGGATCGGTGACGGTGATGGAGGCGTTATCGAAGGTGTTGCCCTCGAGAATCACCACTCCGGCCCCTCTGCCGGCGCTGACCCCGCCACCCTTCATGGTAGCTAGAGTCATCGAGAGCCCCAGTGTCCCGGAAGCGATCTCGATGTTCTCGAATGTGGCCGGCCCCTTCACGGCGATGTACCCGCCCTGGTCAGAGGAGTCAGCCCTGCCGCTGAGGTAGCGGACCACCGAGCTGTCGGAGCTCTTGACGAGGCAGCCCGACTCGACGGTCAGGTCGGCTCCCTCATTCAGGTGCACGCTGCCTACCAGGGTGTACGTGCCGCTGGGCCAGGTCATGTTCCGGCGGATGTAGCCCTGCACCTGGCCCATGGTCGCGCTCTGCACGCTGCCGCACTCGGTGCCGCTGCTCAGCACCTGGCAGACCTGGAAGCCGTAGGTCCCGCCCACCTTCAGGCCTTCCACTCGGTAGAAGTCGGTTGTCTGTCCCGCAACCGGGACGTCGGCCCGCCCGCTGACCTTCACCAGGTAGTGCTGGAAGCCGGCTCCGGTGTAGGGATACCACATGAGGTCCGCCACGGTGTTGCCCACGAAGCGAACCATGGCCACCGGCGCCTGGGCGGAGAGTTCGTCGGCCGATGCCGGAGTGGCGGAGAGTGAAACGGCAAGTGTGAGCAGCGCCGCGAGCCTGAGCCAAGCCTTCATCGGACCTCACCTCCGTGGTGAGCAGACAGACAAGGCGGCAGACACCGGCCTGTGCCGGGACGACAGCACGGCCCAAGCAGAGGTTGACCCGAATGCTACAGTTGGGGCACCGGCGCGTCAACGGCTCGGGAGCATCCGCCGGGCCTCGGCCCACACACAACGAGCCCCACTCAGAGAATGGGGCTCGCGCAACCGGTGACCGGGCAGCCAACCTTCAGTCCTAGCACTCCTGGCTTTCTGTGGGCATCTCCAGCACGTCCCAGATCCCGCCGCCGTGGTCTGCCACTATCAGCTCGGGGAGCTTGGCCCAATACTCCTTGCCCGCCGGATCAGCGCTGAAGGCGGCATACCACTGCTCCATGTCCGCGAGGCTTCCCCACTGCATCATGGCTACGACTCGAGTCCAGGCGGCCCCGTAGCCCCTGAGACTGAGTGGCTCAGGCGTCTCGGAGGGTGGATGCAGTTTCGACAGGGTGTCGGCCAGCAATGCCACGATCTTCTGAGTGTCGCCAACCTTAACCTGCCAGTCATGCACCTCTACAATGCCGCCCATGCCCGCCTTCTTAGCCGACCAGCCTGCGGGCGTCGGTAGCACGTTCCAGTACTCCGCCCCCCGGCTGACGGCCTTGATCTTGTGCCAGTTGCGCCAGAACTCGACGCCAACCCGGTCTGTGGCGAAGGCAGCGTACCACTGAGACATGGCGGTGTAGCTTTCCCACTCGATCACTTGGACGAACCGGGTGTCGGACGGAGCGTAGGCTTCGTAGCGTAAGTGGGTTGGTGTGCCCGGCGGCAGCCGGTACTCCGCGGCGGCCTGCTGCTGCAGGGCGACCATCCTCTTGGCGTCACCACGCTTGACCTGAAAGTCCCACACTTCGACGATCGCCATGATTCCACTCCTCACGACACGCGATGAGCTACTGCGGCGTGATGCCACAACATGCGCTTGCGATCGAGCGAGGGAGAGGCTTGTGTGCGTTTGGGAGCGTGACGCGATAGAGGAAAGGAAGCGGACAAGGACGAGGCGGCCCGGTCTGCGATCAGGCTAGCGCACACGGGCCTCCTGTCAAGCACGAGCCGTCGGCGAGAACGACTCCGTCGCCCCGGGCTCCCGTCCCTCACCCGAGAGTGGGTACCGACCGGAAGGGCGCGTCGGCGAGCGCTGCCAGCACCTCGGCTTGCACCGTTGCCTCGGTCTGTGCCGGCAGCCCGGCCGACTCCAGGCCGCGCATAACGAAAGGAAGATCGCAACCGTGGGCGGCCAGGTGGGCCAGGAGGGGTTGGTAGCGGTCCGGTCGCTGGCGGCGGAACTCGGTGATCAGCCGCAGTTCCAGCGCCACCGTGGGCACGAGGTAGGGCCCGCAGGGCAGCAAGGCGTAGTGCTCCCAGGGCCCACGTCCGAGGGTCTCGGAGTAATCCTGGTCGAAAGCGACCTCCACCGTGCTCATCTCCACCTTCACACCGTCCACGTCGAAGCGGGTGAAGTATTGGGGAGAGGACTCCAGCAAGGTGGGAGATTGGAGGCTGGGGAAAGCCGCGAGGGCGCCAGCGAAGGCGTCCACGGCGGCCCGGTCTTTCACCAGGATGTCCACGTCCCCGGTGAGCAGATCCACCCCGTGGAGCAGGGCGGCGCCCGTGCCCACCAGCCGCCACTCGAATGGCGCCAGCGCTTCCTGCGCGCGTTCGAGCACGGTGCTGAGGGTGGTAACCAGTCGTTCGCGATTCAGCGCGGGAGCCGGATAGCTCATCTCGTCCTCCATTTCGGTTCTGACGGTCTTGGCGGGGCGCCCTCACCCCCAACCCCTCTCCCA
>JAAYAV010000493.1 GCA_012719195.1 Anaerolineae bacterium
CTCCCAACTCCGTGGGTATCGTCCCGCTGAACTCGTTCCCTCCTAGGTCCAGGAGGAAAAGGTTGGTGAGGCCGCCTAGCCAGGCCGGGATGGTCCCGCTGAGCTGGTTTCCTTCTAGGTACAGGTACGTCAGGTTGGTGAGGTTGCCCAGCTGCAACGGGATGCTCCCGCTTAGCTGGTTGTAGCCCAGGTCCAGGTCCGTCAGGTTGGTGAGGTTGCCCAGCTCAGGCGGTATGGCGCCGCTCAGCTGGTTGCTGCCCAGGTACAGGTACTGCAGGTTGGTGAGACTGCCCAGCTCTGGCGGTATGGCGCCGCTGAGCTGGTTGTAGTCCAGGTGCAGGTACCGCAGGTTGGTGAGGTTGTCCAGCTCAGCGGGGACGGTACCGGTCAGCTGGTTGGACCTCAGGTCCAGCCTCTGCAGGTTGGTGAGGTTGCCCAGCTCAGGCGGTATGGCGCCGCTGAGCTGGTTGTAGTCCAGGTACAGGTACGTCAGGTTGGTGAGGTTGCCCAGCTCTGGCGGTATGGCGCCGGTGAGCCGGTGGCTGCTCAGGTTCAGACCCTGCAGGCTGGTGAGATTGCCCAGCTCTGGCGGAATGGCGCCGGTGAGCGCGTTGCGATGCAGGTATAGCGTGTGGAGTTTGGTGAGGTTGCCCAGCTCTGGCGGTATGGCGCCGGTCAGCCGGTTATCGTTCAGAGTCAGGATCTGCAGGTTGGTGAGCCCCCCTAGCTCCGGCGGTATGGCAGTGAGATGGTTGTGCCACAGGTACAGCTCCTGCAGGTTGGTGAGGCTGCCCAGCTCTGGAGGCAACTCCGTGAGCTGGTTCCCGTCCAGACTAAGGATCTGCAAGTTGTTGAGGTTGCCAAGCTCTGACGGTATGGCGGTGAGCTGGTTCCAGAACAGGTACAGCTCCTGCAGGCTGGTGAGGCTGCCCAGCTCTGGCGGTACCGCCGTGAGCTGGTTCCCGTCCAGACTAAGGATCTGCAGGTCGGCGAGGCTGCCCAGCTCTGGCGGTACCGCAGTGAGCTGGTTGTCGTGCAGGTAGAGGGTCGCGAGGTTGGTGAGGTTGCCCAGCTCTGGAGGTACCGCAGTGAGCTGGTTGCTGTAAAGGTACAAGTAGATCAGGTTGGCGAGGTTGCCCAGCGCTTGCGGTATGGCACCGGTGAGCTGGTTGTCGTGCAGGTACAGGTACTCCAGGTTGGTGAGGTTCTCTAGCTCGCCCGGAATGTTGCCGCTTAGCTGGTTCCCGCCGAGGCTCAGCTCGATCACGTGTCCGCCCTGGCAGATCACCCCATAGAGCGAACAGGGGGTTTCCGTAGGTAGGGTCCACTTGTTGCTCCAGGCGGCGCCGCCGGTGGCGTTGTAGAGCGCAACTAAGGCGTCGTACTCGGCCTGTGGGATCTGCGGTCTAGGGATGGCACAGACCTCATCACTGTACTCGCTCCATAGTTCGCTCTGGTTGTAGTAGTGAACCGGGGTGTAGGTTCGGAGCACGAAGCAGTACGGTTGTCCCTCAGTGAGCCCCGCGACTGTGTGAGAGGTGGTGTACTTGTCTGCGGTTGTGCCGCTCGGTTCGTACGGGCCGCCGGACTCGGTGGCTTGGGAAACCTCGTAGTAGCCGCCGTCTCCCGTGTAGGGAATGGGGGACCAGAACAGCGTAGCCGTGGTGGAGGTTGTGGAGGCAACAGTGAGCGACGATGGGGGTACGGTTTGCGTACTGGCCCAGGCAGGAGCTACGACGTTGAGGAAGGCCACCAGGTCGGGATCGGTGGCCGAGAGCATGTTGTAGCCTATGTCCAGAAACGAGAGGTTGGTGAGGTTGCCCAGCTGGGACGGGATGCTCCCGCTTAGCTGGTTGTTGTCCAGGCTCAGCTGGATCACGTGCCCGCCATCGCAGGTCACGCCGTACAGTGAGCACGGTGTCTCCGTAGGCAGAGTCCACGTGTTTGTCCAGTTGGGACCGTCGGTGGCGTTGTAGAGAGCCACCAGGGCGTCATATTCAGCCTGCGGGATCTCTAGGGTCACGGTGGCCGTGGCAGTTACCGTGGCCGTCGCGGTGGTTGTCTCCGCAGCAGTTGCCGTGGCCGTCGCGGTGGCTGTTGCCGTCGGCGAGGCCACCGAAGTGGCCGTGCTTGTCACCGCCTTGGTTGCGGTGGCGGTCAGAACGACGCTTGTGGTGACAGTAGGAGTAGGTGGGCCGGGGACTCCAGCTCGCACGTAGAGGCGTCCCTCCATGCCCGGCACCGCGAAGGTGAAGTCGCCCTCGTCACTGAACATCTGGCTATGGCTGGCTCCGGGCGCCAGGTCCATGAACACGAGGGGCGGGGGAACGGCTGCAGCGCCTGTGGCGGCCGCTGCTGCCGCAGAGCTGCCAAGCCCTCGAAATGAGAGCGGTAGGCACACGCGGTACTCGACCGTGATCTCGAAGGCCTGCTCCGCCGTGGTGTCGTTACGCCAGGTGACCTCCGTACCAGGGAGCAGGTAGAGCAGAGGAGGGTCGAACCCGGAATCCGTGATGCGCACCAGAACCGGCTCGGGTGCTTGGGCCTGCGCTCCGAAGGATCCAGGCAGGCAGAGAGAAGAGGCCAACATGAGGGCTGCGGCGACGAGAACGACGACCGGGACTGAGACGGAACGGCGGCCTACCATGGCACCCCTCCCTGGGCTCCGGGCTTGCCCGTCATCGGGCAAGACCAGCGAAGGATCGGACTCCCGGCGGTATGGGGCGCTGCACCGTTCTGGGTCCGCGGCCGCTTCCGCTGTTAGCAGTGACTGAGTGATGCCGTGGCGTCGGGGAGTCCCCGCATCTTCGATGATTATGGAACTGCCCCGCCACTGTGGCAAGGCATTCTAGGGGATTCTCGGTTCGAATATGCATCGCGATGTATTAGAAACGGTGGGCGGAGTGGGTTGTGTCCCGTCAATGGTGTAGGAGTGTGGCCGCCCCGTGAGCACCGAGACTCCCCGCGTTCCACGGCTAGGCAGCCGCAAAGGACTTGTCCGGAGTGGCCGATTGCGCTGCTTCGCTCCCGGTCATCGATGCGTAGCCGAAGTAGGGCCGGGCCACGATCCACTCGTCGTTCTGTGCTGCCAGCCGTGCTTCCAGTTGCTGGATCGCCGGATGTCTGGCGGGGCGAATGCACGATGGTTGCAGCCGAGCCCCCGCCGCTAGGCGAGACCGCGTTCGCCGCTCCTGCGCGTGCTTGCCCCGACCAAATCGGCCTCTGCCAGCACCGGCGCCGACGCCGGTTCGTAACGCTCCAAGGTAGCCTGCCCGAGCGTGACTTCGGAACAGCCACATCCGGCCTGCCTGCCCGCGCCATATGAAGAGCGCACTGCTCGGCAGGGGGACTGGATCTGCCCCATGGCCTCCCGGCGGCGCGGGGTGGGCCGCGGGCACTAGCGCCGCCCGGTTGCCGTCTGTGGCCTGGCATGGAATCCGCACCTGGACTGTGTGCCGGATGCGTCCTTGGTCGCCGAGGTCGGCTGCGCCCACGGACCTTCGCCCAGACGTCACGAGGAGTCACTGAGATCCGCATTCACTGCCCTTCACTTGGCTGTCGCCTGAACCAGGCCGAGATGACGGCCCTGGAGCGCGCTCTTGCCTCCCAAGGCCACGAGAAGGTCGCAGACGCACGCGCCGCCGACGTGATCGTGCTCAACACTTGCGCCGTCACGGCGGAGGCCGAGCGTAAGAGCCGCCAACTCCTCCGGCGGCTCCGCCGCGAGAATCCGCGGGCGGAGATCATCGTGACGGGATGCTACGCCGAGCTGGACGCGAGCCTCGGCGGTTGGGCGGAGACGGCTTCGCGCGTCGTCGGCAATGCGGCCAAGAGGGCACTGATTGGCGAGCCGGGCCAAGTGGCGGCGCCAGTGGCCGGAGCTGCCGGCCCCCGACCGAGGGGCGGGCGGACTCGTGCTCTCGTGCGGGTGCAGGAGGGCTGTGACAACCGCTGCGCCTACTGCGTCGTGTGGAAGCTTCGGGGGCCGCAGATGAGCCGGCCGGCGGCGGCGATTCTGAACGAGGTCCAGGAACTGGTGCGGGAAGGACGGCAGGAGGTCGTGCTCACCGGAGTCCACACGGGCGCCTACGGTCGTGACGGCAGCGAGCCCGGGGTGGAGGACTTGTCCGCTCTGGTGCGGCTGCTGCTGGCGCGAACTGAGATCGCCCGCATTCGGCTCTCGTCCATCGAGCCTTGGGATCTGGCGCACCTGGACCTGTCACTGTGGGACGATAGTCGACTCTGCCGCCACCTGCATGTACCGCTTCAGAGCGGCAGCGACGCAGTCCTCGGACGCATGGGGCGCCGCTACACAACGGCGCAGTACGAGCAGCTCGTCCGAGGGCTACAGGCTGCCATTCCCGATCTCGCCGTCACCACCGATGTGATCGCGGGGTTCCCCGGGGAGAGCCAGTCTGATCACGAGTCGACCCTGCGTCTGGCGCACCGCTGCGGCTTCGCGCGGATGCACGTCTTCCCTTACTCGGAGCGGCCAGGTACCGAGGCGGCCGGAATGGCAGGCCAGGTAGCGCCCGAGGTCAGACGACGGAGGGCGTCGGAGTTGCGCCGGTTGGCAGGCGAACTGCGCCAGCGCTTCGAGGAAGCCCAGCTGGGCAAGACGGCCGAGGTACTCTGGGAGAGACGCCGCGGCGGCCGCTGGCAGGGCCTCACCTCAAACTACGTCAGCGTGTCTGCCGAGTGTGAGTCCGACGTGCGCAACATCGTCAAGCCGACGCTGCTGGTGGTTCGAGGCGAGGCGGGGGTCATCGGGCTGATCCAGGACGACTGCAGGGGTGCTAGCACCAGTTGAGCGGTTTACGGGTAGCTTACGCTGAATTCACGGGCGGCTTACTGATGTCCGGCGGATCTTGGGCGACAATCCAACCTGGCAAAGTGGTCATGGGCTCGTCAGTCGTGAGCGCTTACCGCTTGTGCGATGCCCCTGCTGGAGAGGAGGACTTGCGTGTACGCCCCTGACCACGATCGACTCTACACGGCAGGAGCGATCGCGGTCGCGGCGGTCACCGTCCTGTTGCTCATCTACTATGTGGTTCTGTTCGTGGAGCCGACGTCTGACCTCAACCCATTCCCTCCTCAGGTGGAGGCGACGATCGTGGCGGCCGTTCCGGTTACGCCTACCTTGCCTCCCACCTGGACTCCGGAGGCGACGGCGAGCGCGACGGCCACCACGACCGTAACCCCGCGGCCTACCTTGACCAGCAATCCGACGGCCACACCCACCGACAGGCCGATTCCGACCGAGACGCCCATCCCACTCCCGACCAGCACGCCCGGCCCGACGCCGACGCCGCAGCCCCCGCTGTACCTGCACTCGGGCATGTTCGCCGGGCCCGACTGCACCTGGACCGGTGTGTTCGGTGTGGTGTGGACGGTGACGGATTTGCCCCGTGAGGGCGTGCAGGTGCATCTGTGGACGCAGCAGGGTTTGGACTTGTACTCGCCGCCCACCGACGTGGACGGCAACTACGTGATCCAGGTGAGCGGTGAGCCGGTGGCGGCACGCTGGTTCATGGAAGTGCTCGAGGGGGGCGTGCCGCAGTCGGAGGTCATCATCTTCGAGACGAGCCTCGGATGTCAGAATGGACTGCAGAAGTTCCGCGTGGACTGGCGAAGGACGCAATGATGGCGCCAAGCACACGAGCA
>JAAYAV010000494.1 GCA_012719195.1 Anaerolineae bacterium
CCGGAGGTCGAGTGTCGCTGGGTCGGCCAAGAGGCTGGGCAGGTGTGGGAGCAGATCGTAGCCCTTCTCGGTGCGGAACACCTCGAGGAGGTCGGGCGTCCAGGGGATCTGGAGGCCCGGCTGCACCGGAGGAACGGCCGGCTCGTCGGTGAAGGCGCACTCGATGGCGCGACCGGGCCCCAGGTGGGGTTCTAGTGCGCCCCGATAGGCATCGTGCGTGAGGGCCAGGAATGCGTTCGTCGACTCCGGGTCCAGCAGATCGGGCGTCACCGGATGGCTGGCGTCTCTCTCCGCCTGGCGGACCTGGACGTAGGCGCTCGCGGCCGCGCGTCCTTCGGCCTCGCGATCCAGGCCGGGCACGCAGATGGTAGTATCGCCCTCACGCCAGGCGGTCGCGACGACGGCGGTGGGATCAGCGGCCGCCAGAGGGAGAGCCACCGGCTGGAGCCGGCAGTTGGCCAGACCTGGCTGAGCCTGCACGACCCGACCGCAGGCGCTGCCTGACGGCCAGCCGCCTTCGTCGTAGAGCCAGAAGGCCAGGCCCAGCCGGTCGCACTCTTCTACCGCGAAGCGCACCATCTCGAAGTAGCGTGCACTCAGGTACTCCGGCTCCAGGGCCGTTGCCATCAGCTGGGGCCGGAATTCGGGTGGCTCGGGAACGATACACACGCCGCCGACGCCGTGCTGGTGCATATCATCGAGCTGCCGTCTGATCCTCTCCTGGGTGAGCCGGTCGTTCCAGACCCAGAAGTACGAGGGACGGAAGCGCCCCGCCGGTGAGGCGAAGCCTTCCGGGGAGAAGTCGGCCGGGCGGTGCGGGGACAGCGAGGTCCGCCAGTCCGGGCCGCCTTCCGCATTCATGGCGCTCTCGAGCGTCTCCGGCACCGCGCTAGGAGCCTGCTGTCTCGGCGAGGGCGCGTTGCACGGCGGCGCCGTCCAGGGTCTCTGTCTGGAGCAGTTGCTGGGCCAGGGACTCCAGTGCGGCGCGATGCGCGGTGAGCAGTGCGCGGGCGCGGTCATACTGGGCCTCGATGATGCTCTGCACCTCTTCGTCGATCAGGCGGAGGGTCTCGGGGCTGGCGGAGGCGGGAGCGTCCCCGGCTTCCAGGAACTGGTACTGCTGGCTGGAGTAACGCACCAGGCCGAGCTTCCCGCTCATGCCGAACTCGGTAACCATCCGGCGGGCTAGTTGAGTGACCTGTCGGATATCGTCGGCCGCGCCGGTGCTTATCTGCCCGAAGACGGTGTACTCCGCCGCTCGTCCACCCAGCATCACGGCGATGCGGTCCTCCAGTTCGGGCTGGGTGAGCAGGTAGCGGTCTTCGGTGGGCATCTGCATGGTGTAGCCCAGGGCGCTGCGGCCGCGGGGCACGATACTCACCTTGGCTACCGGATCGGCATGGGGAACGAGAGCGGCAACCAGAGCGTGACCGCACTCGTGGTAGGCGACAGCGGTGCGCTCGCGCTCGTTCATGACCCGAGACCGTTGCTCCAGTCCCGCCACCACGCGCTCGATGGCGGCCTCGAAGTCGGCCATAGTTACGGCCTCGGCGGAGCGTCGCGCTGCCAGCAGGGCGGCCTCGTTGACCACGTTGGCCAGATCGGCGCCGGTGAAGCCGGGCGTGATGCGAGCGGCCCGCTGTAAGTCGAACTCGGGAGCAAGTGTGACCTTCGCTGTGTGGATGCGTAGGATCTGCAGCCGGCCGATGAGGTCGGGAGCGGACACGGTAATCTGGCGGTCGAAGCGACCAGCGCGGAGAAGGGCCGGGTCGAGGATCTCGGGCCGGTTGGTGGCAGCCATGATGATGACCGGCTTGTCGGCGGTGGACTGGAAGCCATCGATCTCGGCCAGGAGTTGGTTCAGCGTCTGCTCGCGCTCGTCGTTGCCGCCGATGCGAACGGAGCCACCGCGAGACTGTCCGATGGCATCGATCTCATCGATGAAGACGATGGCGGGTGCAACCTTGCGCGCCTGCTCGAACAGGTCGCGCACCCGGGCGGCGCCCACGCCGACGAACATCTCCACGAACTCGGATCCGCTGGTCTCGAAGAAGGGTACGTGCGCCTCGCCGGCGGTGGCCTTGGCGAGCAGAGTCTTGCCGGTACCGGGCGGCCCTACTAGCAGGACACCCTTGGGAATGCGGCCACCCAGGCGGCTGAACCGCTCCGGTGTCTTCAGGAACTGGATGATCTCGGTTAGTTCGGCGATGGCCTCGTCGGCCCCGCCCACGTCGTCGAAGGTGATGCCGATGGTCTCGGGCTTGACCTCGGTGGCCTTGCTCTTGCCCACACCCATCATGCCGCCGGCGCCGCGCAGGCCGCGCATCTGGCGGTAACCGAAATACCACACCCCGCCGATGAGCAGGAGCGGCAAGGCGTAGGCCAGTAGAAAGCCGCCGACCGGACTGGCGGGCGGGCTGACGGAGTAAGTTACGCCGTTCGCGTCCAGCAGCTCAATGAGGGTTGGATCGCCCTCGGGCACGGCGACCGTGGTGAAGGGAAGCGCGGGTGCGTCCCTCGCAGAAGTGTCCGGATCAGTCATCGTTCCTACGATGCGGCCCTCGTCGAGGGTGACGTCCAGGATCTCCCCCGCGTTCAGCTTGCTCTTGAACTCGCTGTAGGGGATCTCTATCTGGCGAACGAGTAGCGGACTGAGGATGAACTGCTGGAAAATCCACATCCCCAGCAGCCCCACCACGAGGTAGCTGACGATGAACCGAAGCTGTCGCTTGCGATTCTCCTGCTCTTCGGGGGGACGCCCCTCTCCGTTGGGCGGTGGCGGGATCTTCAAGGCCTGTACCTCCTGGCGCGGGCCCCTGCGGCGCGGGCACTCACCGCTTCGCGGCAATTGTACCGCCTCGCCGAGCCTCTCACCAGAGCAGCGACGCTCGCACCGATTCCCCCCAGACGCTTTCTCCAAACTTGAGTCGAACGCACTCAAGTTGCTTGACTACATCGCACTCAGGTGCTACAATGGTGGGAACGCTATTCTGGCGGTTGAGACATGGAATATAGGGACTACTACAAGATATTGGGCGTTAGCCGCACGGCCAGCGAAGACGATATTCGCAAGGCGTACCGCAAGCTGGCCCGCAAATATCATCCCGACGTGAACCCCAACGACAAGGACGCGGCCAACCGCTTCAAAGAGATCAACGAGGCCCATATGGTCCTGTCCGACGCCGAGAAGCGGCGGAAGTACGATCAGCTGGGCAGCAGCTACGAGCAGTGGCAGCAGGGCGGCGGCGACGCCCGCGGGTTCGACTGGAGCCAGTGGTTCGGCGGCGCGCAGGCGCAGGGCGCTCGACCCGGCGGTCAACGGGTCTACACCAGCGACTATGGACCGGAGGGCTTGGGCGGCTTCGGGGTGTCGGACTTCTTCGAGGCCTTGTTTGGGTCCATGGGCGGTGCCGGTGGCAGGACGCATACCCAACGCACCTGGACGCAGGCGCCGCGCCGAGGCCAAGACCTGGAGCATGGGATCGAGATCTCGCTCGAGGAGGCCTACCACGGCGCCACTCGGATCCTGAGCATCGACGGCAAGCGGCTGGAGGCCAGCATCCCCCCCGGAGTCCGTACCGGATCGCGCGTGCGCCTGCGGGGCCAGGGCGGCCCCGGATCGGCCGGCGCGCCGGCGGGGGACCTATATCTGCGCATCGCCGTGAGGGATGATGCCCGCTTCGAGCGGCGTGGCAACGATCTCCATGCTGAGGTGCCGGTGGATCTCTACACCTGCCTCCTGGGCGGTAGCGTGTCGGTCAACGGGCTGGGCGGCGAGATGCGGCTGACCATCCCGCCGTTGACCCAGAACGGTCGCACCTTCCGCCTGCGTGGGCGCGGGATGCCGGAGCTACGCAACCCGAAGCAGCGTGGGGACCTCTACGCCAAGATCAAGGTCGTCTTGCCACAGTCTCTGAGCGACCGGCAGCGGGAGCTGGTGGAGCAGCTGGCGGCTGAACCGGTGGCTGAGGGGGGTTCCGAATAGGAGGCCGATGATGGTGTCTAGGGACTGGCGCCGGGAACCCAGGTACCCGATCGGCGTGACGGCGCAACTGGTGGGCCTGCACCCGCAGACCTTGCGGCACTACGAGAACCTAGGGCTGGTGGTACCCAAGCGGACAGCCGGTAACCATCGCCTCTACTCCGACCACGACGTGGAACGGCTTCGGCTGATCTCGCGTCTCAGCGGCGAACTAGGTGTGAACCTGGCCGGTGTGGAAGTCGTGCTCAACATGACGGAGCAGATGAACGACCTGCGCGAGGAGCTGCGCCGTCGGGAGGAGGAGATGCTCGGCGAGATCGCACACCTCAGGCGACTCGTCGCGACTGACGGATGGGCGCGCATGCTGCCCGGACGCTCACAGACCGACCACGACCGCTCCGGGCTGGATCGCCGTCGGTAGTGTGTGAATGGCCCCGCGCCGATTCGTGCGGAACGGGGTCCGAAGTAGAACGACTAATGCTGTTAGGCTAGAGGCTTGAAGATGGACTACAACAAGTTTACCGAGAAGGCACGAGAGGCGCTGGCAGTCGCTCAGGAAGCGGCTCAAGAGCGCAACCACACCCAGGTTGAGCCCGAGCACCTGCTCATGGCGTTGCTCGAGCAGGCCGAGGGCGTCGTACCGGATGTGCTCAGCCGGGCAGGCGTGTCGGGAGTGGCGGTACAGCGAGGCGTCCAGGCCCGCCTGGACCGCCTGGCCACCGCCCACGGTGCCACCCAGGTGTACATGTCGCGGGCGCTAGACGCCGTACTACGACAGGCACTGCAAGAGGCAGGGGAGATGCATGACGACTACGTCAGCGTCGAGCACCTGTTGCTGGCAGTGGCGGGACCGGCTGGGGGCGAAACGGGAGAGATGCTCCGCCGCATGGGCGTCACGCGAGACAACATCCTGCAGGCGCTGACCCAAGTTCGGGGCAGCCAGCGGGTCACCGACGCCAACCCGGAGGGCAAGTACCGGGCGCTGGAGAAGTACGGCCGTGACCTGACGCAGATGGCGGCGCAGGGCAAGCTGGATCCCGTGATCGGGCGAGACGAGGCCATCCGCCGGGTGACGCGCATCCTGCTGCGCCGGAC
>JAAYAV010000495.1 GCA_012719195.1 Anaerolineae bacterium
ATAAGCCGAGTTCTGTACCCCCGAAGGGGTGACGGTCATCTATCTGGGCCGGCAGTCTCCCGCCGGCTCTAGCGGCCTACCTGGAGTCTGGGAGGCGAGCTACCTCCGGCCTCGCGGCCCACTCCTGTTTGGCCTTGCTCCGGGTGGGGTTTGCCTGGCCACACCGGTTGCCCGGCGTGCCGGTGGTCTCTTACACCACCTTTTCACCCTTACCGCGTCCGGCATGCCGTGCGCGGTGGTATGTCTCTGTGGCACTTTCCATCGGGTCACCCCGCCTGGGTGTTACCCAGCACCCCGCTCTGCGGAGCTCGGACTTTCCTCGAGCGGTCTCCCGCCCGCGACCGTCCAGCCAACTGCGCCAACCGCATTATACCATTGGTGCGTGGCTGGTCGCGATCTAGTCGTTCGGTACCGGCCGACAGGGGAGGACGGCAACTTCGCCTTCGGGCGGGTACCAGACACCTCCCTCCTGGACCCAGCCCTCCCGCTCTGCCGCGGCGAGGGCAGCTTCCATCACGGCAGCGCGCGTCAGAGCGGACCCTGCGGCAGCCACCTCGGCGAGAGCCTTCAGGGAACGCGAAGCCGCCGCCGCGACGAGGTCGGCGAGGCGGGGCTGGGCCGGGTCGACCGCGGCGGAGAACTCCAGGCCCGGATAGATCCGGACGAGAGGATCCGGGCAGTAGCCGGTGGTGAGCCGCAGCGACTGAGGCCGGTCCGGCGAGGCCAGGCGCAGGGCGAGCTCCAGCAGTCCCGCGTCGGCCAATGGTGCGTCGGAGAGGGGGGCGTGCGTCGCCAGCACCTCGGCCACGCGAGATGGCCGTACACCCACGCTGAGGGTAGGTGCGCGCGCGTCCGCTCGATCGAATTGGGCCAGTGGGGTGGGGGAGACCTGCAGCAGTCCGGCCGCGCTATAGAGCTGGGCGCCGGCGGTGCCGGTCTCGGGAGTGGCATGTCCGACCACAGCCAGCACCAGCGGATCACCTACGAGCTCACGCGCTCGTCTCGCTGCCAGTTCGGGGTCATTGCCGTCGTCGACCGCCCACACCTGCAGCTGCGCCCCGTGGGCGCGCGCAGCGGCGTTCCACTGTGAGACGGACGCGCGGCACCTGTCCAGGGCGTCGTAGCCGTCGTTGCGGAAGAGGCCCTCGAAGGGAGCCACCAGACCGAGCCGGTACAGACGCGGGGAACGCCATGGGCGGCATCCGGCGCTGAGAGCGGCCAGACTCGACAGAGCGCCCAGCGCGAGGAAGCGGCGCCTACCCTCCCTGGTAGCGGGACACATTGTTGACGTGCTCTTCGAAGGTGACACTGAAGGCGTGAGAACCGTCGCCACGGGCGACGAAGTAGAGGTAGTCGGACTCCTCGGGCCAGAGCACGGCGTCGATGGCGGACAGCCCTGGGCTGCATATGGGGCCGGGGATGAGGCCCGGGTAGAGGTAGGTGTTGTACGGTGAGTCAGTGTCGGTGAGGTCGGCGGCCCAAAGCGGCACCTTCCACCAGCGACCGGTGTCTTCCTGCCGTCCGAGCGCATACTGTACCGTCGGGTCGGCCTGCAGGGGCATACCCAGGCGCAGGCGGTTCAGGAAGACTCCGGCGATCAGCGGGCGCTCGTCGGCGACGACGGCCTCTCTCTCCACCACGCTGGCCAGCGTCAGCACCTCGTAGGGGGTCATGCCGACCTCCGCGGCCCGCGATCGCCGCTCTGCATCGAAGCGAAGCTCGAAGTTGGCCAGCATGCTGCCGAGCACCTCCTCGGTGCTCGCACTCGGGTCAAGCCGGTAGGTGTCCGGGAAGAGCATGCCCTCCAGGCTGATCACGCCGGCGGGTAGACCTGCCCATTGGGGGGCGTGGGAGGCGGCCTCGGTGGCGGCCAGGCGCTGCCACTCCTCGCCGGAGCCGAAGGCCTGGCCCACAGCCTCGGCCACCTGCTCCAGCCGCCAGCCCTCGAGGGTCACCAACACCGTATCGCTCCCCTGAGCCTCGAGCAGAGCTAGGGCGATGTCCTGACTGCTCATGGCCGGGGTCAACTGGAAACGACCGGCCTCGATGCGGCGGTCGATCCCGTACTCGCGCAGAAGCAGGCCGAAGGCCGAGGCGTCGCGGATTAGGCCGACGTTCTGTAGCCGCACGGCAACGTCGGTGGCCGTCTCCCCTGGGTGGACCTCGAAGCTGATGGGCGCAGCGTCAGAGTCGCCGGAGACCGGTCGCAACTCCTCCTCCTTGGTGGAGAGAAGCAGGCGTACCGCCAGCCCGGACAGCCCCCCCGATCGGGACACTTCGGGGCGGGCGGCGAGTTCCCGCGAGGCCTCCTGAGCCGGGGCGACGACAAGGCGGTAGAAGCCGAAGGCCAGGGCGAACAACACCGCCAGCGCCGCCACGAGGCCGAATAGGAAGCCACCGATCCGAGCGGACAGAGGACGTCTCTCCTGCTGACGGAGGGTGCGCGGGTCTACGTGCTGAGGGTGCCGTCTCATGCGCGCTGCTCCTCGCCTGCGCCGAGACGGTCCAGATAGCGCTGCAGGATCACGGCGGCGGCGGCGGCGTCCTCGAGCCCCTGGCGGCGCCGCCGCCCGCTTCCGCCCTCAATTAGGTGCTGCTGAGCGTCTTGGGTGGAGTAGGTCTCGTCCACGAAGACTAGATCGAGCTCCAAGTCGGTGGCGATGGGCTCGACGTAGCGGCGGATGCGCTCCGCCTGAGGGCTAGGAGCACCGTCTTCCTGCAGGGGTAGACCCACGAGTAGAACCGTTGCTCCCAGTTCGCACGCCGCTTGCTGGATGCGCTCAGCGTCCCGTGCTCGTCCGCGGCTACGCCAGACGGTGAACGGCCGGGCCAGGCGGACCTCGGTGCTGCCGGTGGCAGCGCCAATCTTGGCGTCGCCGACATCCAGGGCGAGGATCACAGGCACGCTAGTAGACCATCTCAACGTGGACGCGGAACCCCAGGGAGGGGATGGAGCGCACCCAACCGGGGCTGGTCGAGATCTGCGGCGTCTCGGCGAGCGGGAGCGAGGCCTCCAGAACCGCCGCAGCTTCAGCGACCGGACGGCCGAGAACCATCGCTTTGACCTCGTCCGATGCGACCAGAGCCCGAACGCGCCCAGTGGCCACCATGGCGATGACGGGAGTCCCCGTACCATCCACCTCGGTGGAAGCGACCTCAAAGGTGAGCCCCTCGGGCAGGAGCTGGTAGCCCTCGGGGACCGCCCCCTGCAGGCCGGCCAAGGCAATGCGGCCGGCGTCCGTCTTGGAGAAGGCCACTTCCTGGAACTCTGCCCGCAATGTCAAAGTGATCTGCTCCGCCGACTCTCCCAGAATGCGATCGTAGCCCTCGCCCAGGATCGCGGTGCGACCGAGAGTCGCCGGAACAGCCACCTCACCCTCGGCCAGCTGTGCCTGGAGGGCCGCGTTAGCCTCGACCTCGAGGCGCTGAAGGAGCGAGTCGCGCAGCCGCTCCCGGTCGGC
>JAAYAV010000090.1 GCA_012719195.1 Anaerolineae bacterium
GCCGTCCCCTTATCCGCACCGTGGCTCCTCGGCGTCTTTCCGCTAACGAGAACGGAGGTGACGCCGAGGAGCCGTAGTTCTGGTACTACCATCCACTGGCATCACCTCCTTTTCGTAAGAATGCTTCCGCTGCCGGACTCACGTCCGTACTGAAACAGAGTATGCCACGTCGGTGGCTCGAAAGTCAAGCTTCGCCATCAGGCATTCGCCGTTGATAGTCGCCCACTCTCCGGCCGTGGCTCCATTTGACTGCATCGGACCGCTCTCGTAGATTGTGAGCGTCGCGGGAGTGGATGGGCCCCGGTGGGCTCCGCAGTCTTCAAAACTGACGGGGGCGCCCTCGAGGTTGCCCCGGTGGGTTCGACTCCCATGCACTCCCGCCTACTCCTCGGCCACCGTCCTCAGCGGCGTTGGCGGACTGCACCGTCCACCCCCTAAGCGCCTCTCCGCAGCAGCGTTCGCACTCGGGCCAGGATCTCCTCCCGGCTCCCCCTCCACAGGTGCACCAAGGCCGGAATGCCCGGTATGAGGAAGAAGGCCAGCACCAGCAGAGTGAAGTAGCGGTCCACTCCCTCGACCGAACCGAACGTCCGCCCAAGGAACAGGCCGAGAAGGCTCAGGCCCACGGCCCACACCAGCCCCCCGAGCAGGTTGAACGCCAGGAAGCGCCGGTAATCCATGTTGGCGGCCCCGGCGACGATCGGCACGAAGGTACGCACCACAGGCAGGAAACGCGCCAAGGTCACCGTTTTGCCGCCGTGCTTGTCGTAGAACGCCTTCGCCTTCAGGAGATTGTCCCGTCGGAAGATGATCGACTGGGGGCGGTTGAAGATGCGCGGTCCAGTCTTGGCGCCGAACCAATAGCCCACCGAATCGCCGGCCACCGCGGCTACGAACAGCCCCGGCACCAGGATGCGCTCGTCGAGGATCCCCCTTGAGGCCAGGAGGCCGGCGGTGAGCAGCAGGCTGTCTCCGGGGAAGAAGAACCCGAAGAACAGGCCCGACTCGGCGAAAATGATGGCGAAGATGCCCAAGTAGCCGACGGTCTCAATTAGCTGCACCAGATCGAAGTGCATTCGGTCCCACCTCATGGGGCGAAGGTTCGCCGCGCCGGGGCCAACACAGCGCAACGCCGGGTAGGCGAGCGGCGGCCCTCTGCCTCCTCGGGCCATCCGCCGAGAGCAGGCAAGGCAGCCGTAGCCTCGCTAGGCTACGGGCAGGCGGCAAGCCAGATCATACACCCCCGCCCCGGAGCCGCGCGACAGCCGGTACATGTGCCGCAGCCGGCCGCCACGAGCATGCTAGGGTCTTCCGGTCCTGAGTGACCACGCGGGCACTCTGTTCGCTCTGACGTATTCGGTGGAGGCTCGTGATGCGGCGTGTCCGGTTCCCGTAGGGGCAAGGACCTGTGCCTGCCCTCCGGAGAGGTCCGCCACGGGCGCCGCCACGAGCGGAACTGAAAGACCCCGCGAACTCGCGAACGCCGCTTGACACCACCCCCCCTTCGTCGTATAATCGGGACACCGACCTGGGGAAGTGTCGGAATTGGCAGACGAGCGTGACTTAGGATCACGTGGATTATTTCCGTGAGAGTTCGAGTCTCTCCTTCCCCACCTGGCGGTAGAGATGCGGAAGTGGCTCAGTGGTAGAGCATCTCCTTGCCAAGGAGAAAGTCGCGGGTTCGAATCCCGTCTTCCGCTCCTGAATCGGCTGGTGTGACTGCACCAGCCGATTCCTTTCTCTCCGCCCTACCATTGCTGGCGCCCTGCGCTTGACAACGCTGCCGCCTCACGGCACCATCCCCGACAGTCCGTTTCGCGCGTCCCGCTCTGCCATCGGTGGGGAGGAGAGATGGGCCAGATCAGCGGGTTCGACGTCATCGCTTGCCTGATACTCCTGGGCGGAATGGCGGCCGGGTTCACCCGCGGTGTCGTCCGCCAGCTCGCCGACATGGCGGCCCTCTACGTGGGCCTCGCCGTCGCCACCCAGTACGCCCCCATCCTCACGCCTGCGGTGGCCCTCCGCCTACCCTCCTGGCCCCGCTACGTCGTCTCCGCGCTGGTCTTCTTCTTGCTGGTCGCCATCATGACCGGGCTTCTTTCTGTCCTGGCCCAGGGCATCCTTGCCGGATCGGGAAAGCGAGAGATGAACGAGGTCAGCCAGGTGGTCGGGTTCGTCCTGGGAGCCATCGCCGCAGCCGCGTTCCTCAGTATCGCCGTGCCCGTCATCCGCTCCTCCGTGATCGCCTCCTGGGGCACTCGCGAGGCGACCCGACACGCCATCATCACCGCCCTGGAGCAGTCCGACCTGCGTGCCTTCTTCGAAACCCTCACCCCCACCGTGCTCAGGCTCATCCGGCCCTTCCTTCCCGGCGGCCTGCCGGAGATGGTACTGACCGGCCTCAACTGAACGGCGGCGCCCCGTCTACCTCACCTCGCGACAGCGGGTCCCTCTAGTGGTGCTTTGCCGGTGCCGTTGCCCGGGTGCTACACTGGCGCCGGCTGACGGGCCGGTATAGCCGTGGAGGCAGGGTGCGGGTACTGTTCATTCTCGACCAGGTAGACTATGAGCCGCAGGGGATCATGCAGCTATCCAGCGTGCTCAAGGCTGCCGGACACGAGGTTGCTCTCGCCGTCGCCACGCTGGAAGACCCAGTCGCGGTGGCGCAGCGGTTCCGACCCCAGATCCTGGCTTACAGCGTAATCACCGGCTCGCAACGCTACTACCTCGATCTGAACCGGCGCATTCGCGACGCCGTCGCCGCCTTCAGCGTCTTCGGCGGTCCGCACGCCACCTTCTTCCCGGAGATGGTCGCCGAACCGGGCGTCGACGGGATCTGCATCGGCGAGGGCGAGGAAGCCATGCTGGCCCTTTGCCGCAACCTCCAGCCCGACGGCACCCTCGCGCGGACCGATCTCCCCAACTGGCATTTCAGCATCGATGGCGAGATCATCCGCAACCAGGTCGGCCCCTATGTGGACCTGGCCACCGTGCCCTCGCCGGACTACGCCCTCATCTACGACAAAGACCCCGTCGCGGGACAGTCCAAGATCAAGCACTTCATCGCCGGTCGCGGCTGCCCCTACGGCTGCACCTACTGCTTCAACCACGCCCTGGTCGCCATCTACCGTGGCAAGGGCAAGCATGTCCGGCTGCGCCCCGCCAGCGACGTGGTGGACGACGTGGTCGCCGTACGCGACCGCTATCCGCTGGAGTTCGTCGTCTTTGTGGACGACACCTTCATCCTGGACCGCGAGTGGTTGGCCGAATTCGCCGCCGACTATCGTCTGCGGGTAGGGCTACCTTTCTTCTGCAACGTCCGCGCCAACCTGGTCACCGAGGAACTCGTCGGCGTCCTGCGCGCCGCCGGCTGCCACTCCGTCAGCATGGGGATAGAGTCGGGCAACTCTGAGATCCGCAACAACCTGCTGAATCGCAACCTGAGCCAGGAGCAGAT
The DNA here is from genome assembly GCA_012719195.1 of Anaerolineae bacterium. GTDB lineage: Bacteria > Chloroflexota > Anaerolineae > DRVO01 > DRVO01 > Ch71. Next base: position 3,458 of record JAAYAV010000090.1, read on the forward strand.
CCTCCAGGCAGCCAAGCTCATCCGCGCCGGGGGCCTTCGCTTCACCAGCACCAACATGATTGGCCTGCCCGGAACCACCATCGAGCACGACCTCGAGACGCTCGACCTGAACATTGCTGCACGCCCGGACTACGCCCACGTCTTCATCTTCCAGCCCTATCCGCGCACCAAGCTCGGCCAGTACGCCCTCGACAACGACATGCTGGACGGCACCTTCGACGACATCGGGGTCCGCGCCTGGGACGCTACCATCCTGCGCTTCCCGCCGGAGCACAAGCGGGCGCTGACCAATCTGCAGCGCCTCTTCGCCCTCGGCGTGGAGTGGCCCGCCCTGCGTCCGCTGCTGGTTCGGTTGCTGCACCTACCGGGCAACCCTGTCTACTGGCTCCTCAACAAGCTATGGAAGGGGTACGCCATCAAGCAGCGCGTCCATCCCGTGCCCATGTCCCTCGCCGACCTTCTGCGCACCACCTGGCGCTTCATGAGGATTAAGTCCTAGCATGCATCTGGCCTTCATCGTTCGCGAGATAGACAACGAGCCCCACGGCATCCTGCTCATCGCCGCCCTCCTCAAGCAGCACGGTCACCGCGTGAGCCTCGCCGTGGCCAGCGAGGAAGATCCGGTGGATGCTGTCCTGAAGCTGCGGCCGGACGTCGTCGGGTACACCGTCTACACCGGTACCCAGCGCTACTACCTCGAGCTGAACCGACGCATCAAGTCCTTGCTGCCGGTCGTCTCC
>JAAYAV010000496.1 GCA_012719195.1 Anaerolineae bacterium
CGCCGCGCCTTCGACCTGGGCATCACCCACTTCGACCTGGCCAACAACTACGGGCCGCCCCCCGGCTCCGCGGAGGAGACCTTCGGCCGCATCTTCGCCAAGGACTTCGTCCCGTACCGAGACGAACTCATCATCTCGTCCAAGGCGGGCTACTACATGTGGCCCGGCCCCTACGGCAACTGGGGTTCCCGCAAGTACCTGGTGGCCAGCCTGGATCAGAGCCTGAAGCGGATGGGCCTGGAGTACGTGGACATCTTCTACCACCACCGGCCCGACCCGGAGACTCCCCTGGAAGAGACCATGGCCGCCCTGGACCACGTGGTGCGGCAGGGCAAGGCGCTCTACGCCGGCGTGTCGTCGTACACGCCCGAGCAGACGGCTCGTGCGGCTGCCATCATGAAGGACCTGGGCACGCCTCTAGTGATCCACCAGCCTTCCTACAACATGTTCAACCGCTGGATTGAGGACGGCCTGCTGGACACGCTGGAAGAAGTGGGTATGGGCAGCATCGTCTACGTCCCTCTGGCGCAGGGCCTGCTCACCGACAAGTATCTCAAGGGAATCCCCAAGGATTCGCGTGCCGCCAAGCCCACCGGCGCCCTCAAGGAGGACCAGGTTACTGAGGACAAGGTCAGGAAAGCGGTGCTCCTGAACGAGATGGCCCACGAGCGCGGACAGACCCTGGCGCGGATGGCGCTGTCTTGGGTCCTGCGCCAACCGGGCGTTACCTCGGCCCTGACCGGTGCGAGCCGGGTGTCGCAGATCGAGGACAGCGTCAAGGCATTGGAGAACCTGGACTTCAGCGCCGAGGAACTGCAGCGGATCGAGGACATCCTGGCCGGGTGATCCAGCCGACCCGGCAAGCAAATGCGATCGCGTATGGGTAGGGGCGCACAGCTGTCGCGTGCACCAACCAAACGCCGCACAGAGTCCGTTGCGGGTGCCTGCAGGACCAACCTAACCCCTCTCGCCAGGCGCTGCGCTGGCCTGGCTGCTCCCCTTCCCTAAGTAAGAAGGAAGGGGGAGGTCCAAAGCCGTACGTCAGTGCGGGAGAGGCGCCTGGCGAGCGGGGGGTTAGGTTCTCGCTTTCGCGGCGGCCGCCCGGCGGTGCCCTGCTACTCGGCGATAGCCACTTCCTTCCCGGCTGCGGCCGAGCGCCGGATAGCGTCCAGCACCTTCACCACCTCGAGGGCCTGCGTCCCCGGGGAGATGAGCGTCTTGTTCGGGTCGCGGATGCAGTCCACGAAGTGCTGTTGGGCGGAGACGCGCAACGGCTCCGGCACCTCCACCTTGGTGCTCTCCAGCAGGCCGCCGCGGTCGCGGAAGACGGTAGGCGGGTTGAGCATGATGCCTGCCTCGGTGCCCAAGACGCGGACGTTCCACTCCGGCTCCGAGTGCGCCGCCCACGACACGTCCACAAAGGCGGTGGCGCCGTTCTCGTAGCGGACCAGGGCCGAGGCCAGTTCGTCCACGTCGAACTTGACGCCCTTAGCGGCCGCTTCGTCGTTGTAGAGCATGCGGAAGGTGCTGGCGGACACGGCCACCGGCTTGGGGCAGCCCATGAACCACCACATCAGGTCATACGCGTGCACGCCGATGTCCATAAGCGCGCCGCCGCCGGCCTCTTCCCGGTCCAGGAACCAGGGGCCGCGGCCCATGATCCCGGTGGGCGGGAAGTGGATGGTGGGGACGGAGCGGCGACGGATCATGGAGGAGCGGCCGTAGTAGACCTGGCCCAACTGGCCGGCGGGCGCCAGGGCCCCCAGCGCCAGGCTGGAGTCGCGATAGCGGCTGTTCATGTGCACCATGAGGCGCTTACCCGTCTTCTGGGCCTTCTCCACCATGGCGTGGGCGTCCTCAAGCTTGGTGGCCATGGGCTTCTCGCAGAGGACGTTGATGCCGGCGTCCAGGGCGGCCAGGGTCATGGGCGCATGCAGGTAGTTGGGCACGGCGATGCTGATGCCGTCCAGCCCCTCCATGGCGCACAGGTCGCGGTAGTCGGTGAAGACCTTGGTGGCGCCGTACTTGTCGGCGAAGAAGCGCGCCTCGGGCTCGTTGAGGTCGCAGATGGCCACGATCTTAACGCCGGGTACCTCGCTGTAGAACTGCATGTGCACGCGGCCCATGCCGGTGCCGATGACGCCGATGCGGACTTCCTTCTGGTCCACGGTAACGCCTCCCCGAGCGGAGTTGGGGGCATTATAGCCGCGGCGGCCCGGCCTGCCAGCCCGTCCGGTCACCACGCCCGGGCGATGACATCCGCGTAGCCGCCTACTATAATGGAAGCAGACGCAGCGCCTTCGCTCCCGACGATCCCGGCCGGGCGCGCACCGGCTCGGGCTCACAAGGCAACGAGAGGTGAGGACATGGCCAAGGTGTTCCACTGTCAGACCATGAGCTGGGACTGCGAATACACCGCGCAGGCAGAGACGGAGACGGCCGTCTTGCGGCAGGTGCGTCAGCACGTGCTGGAAACACACCGGCTGGTCAGCTTCTCCGAGGAACTGGAGAGCCGCGTCCGCTCCGCCATCCACAACTACGGCGAGGACGACTGCCCCCTCTGCCGCTGACCGACTGCGTAGTTTGACGGCTGCCGCTGCCGGGCGTGTAGAATCAGGCGCGCCCATCCCTGGGCGCCAACCTGTTGTGCCGGTAGGATGCAATGCAGTTGTCGAAGTGGTGGCGCGAGGCCCGCTCGGGGCAGTTCGAGCAGGCCTGGGTCGGTCCCTTCCTTAGTCTGGTAGCTCTGCTCTTCCTGAGCGACATGGTCTCCGGCCCCGGCCGCAGCCTCCTCCCCGTCTACGGCGAGGCGGTGCTGGAGCGGCCGCCTTACTTCACCTCCATGCTTGTCTCCCTGCAGGTGATCTTCGGCGCCGTATCGGCCTTTATCGGCGGGGCGCTGAGCGACGCTCTCGGCCACAAGCGTGCCCTCATCCTGGGGCTGTCGGGGGTGCCGCTGGTGGGCCTGGGGTTCATCGTGCACTCCCCCTTCGCCCTGGTGCTCTTCTGGACTTACATCGGCTTCGCCTTCGGGCTTCTCACTGTCGGCCGGCAGTCCTACATGATGGCCTCCGTCCCCTCCGCTAACCTGGGCACGGCCACGGCCTTGGTCTTCTTCGGCCTCACCATGGGCAATGCCCTGGGCAACTACCTCTCCGCTCCCGTGCTGGACAACTTCGGATTCGGCACCCTGGGGAGCATCATGACGGTGGTGGCCTTCGTGGCCCTGATCATCGGCTTCCGCGCTCTGCCCGAGGTGGGGATGCGCTCCGGCACGGCGAGCGCCGGCGCTACCCTCAGCGGCTACCGGGAGGTGCTGAAGCGCCGCCCGGTGCAGCTGCTCGCCGTACTGCGCCTGGTGCCCACTGCCTACTGGGGGACCGCCCAACTGCTCATGCCCCTGCTCATCTACCGCGCCGCCGGCACCGCCTCCGCCGCCGCCTACTACGGTACCGTCACCCTGCTGTTCGCCTCGGCCTGCCAGCTGCTGGCCGGGCGGGTGGCGGACCGCTGGGGCGTGCGGGTGCCGGTGGTGGTGCTCACCATCCTTATCTCCGGCTTCTCCTTGCTGACTGGCTTCTTCAGCGACAGCATCCTCGGGCTGTACGTCTTGGGGATGCTGGGCGCGGGAGCCGCCTGGTCGCTGTCGGTGACCATCCCCGGCGTGGTGCACGGCATTGTACCCAGGGAGGAGCACGGTCGTACCCTTGGCTTCACCCACGTCGCCTGGTGCGCCGGCTCCCTCATCGGCACGCAGGTGGGCGGCTGGCTGGTGGACGTGAGTAGCGGCCTGCCCTTCATCATCATGGGCGTACTGGGGCTGGCAGCCATCGCCGCCGCGGTGGGCCTGGGACCGTGGCTGCGGGCGGGGACGCCGAAGTCGAACGCGGTGGCTTAGCCGAGGAGGTGCAGATGATCAGGATCTGGTGGCTGCCTTCGCTGATCCTGCTGGTGGCGCTGACGGCCTGCGCTCCCGTGGTTACGCCGGCTCCGACCGCCAGTGGGCCGACCCCTTCGGGCGCCACCGTGGTGGCGATGGAGCCGGCGCTGACGCCCGCCCCGAACCCGGCGCCCACCTCCACCGTCGCGCTGGTGTCCACCGCCACCGTCGCGCCCACGGCGCCTCCCACCGACCCACCAACCCCGACGGCTACGGCCACCGACACCGCTACCCCGGCGCCGCCTACCGCTACGCCCTGGCCGACGGACACTCCCCTGCCCACCGACACGCCGGAACCGACCGCCACGCCCACGCCCTCGGTGGACTGGCGGCTGGTGAGCGCCCGCCAGCTGACGCCCTGCGAGAACCGTGGCGGTCACTCCCTCTTCATCACGGTGCTGGACGCGGCCGGGAACGGCATCGCGGGCGTGCCCGTGCTCATAACCTGGGAGGGCGGCTCGCAGGTGGTCGTCACCGGCGACAAGCCGGAGCGTGGGCCCGGCTGCACCGACTTCCCCATGTATGGCGGCTACACGGTGCGGATCGCGGAGGGCATCAGCGAGGTCTCACCGGTAATGTCGTCGCACGAGCGGGAGAGCCAGCGCTGCGATGAGACCAACGACAACGTGGCCAACTCCTACGCCCACTACTCCTACGAGGTCATCTTCCAGCGCACCTGGTAGTACTGACGGCGAGCCGGACCGCCGCCTTCTCGGTTGACGTCAGTCGCCGGCAGTGGTCTACTGCCACCTTGGTGACCGTGCTCTATGGGTGTTACGCCCACACCGGGCGAGGGAGGTAGAGATGACTGCTCGCCGTCTGAGTCGCCGTTCGTTCATCGCCGTGGCCGCCGCGTCGGCCACAACGGCCGGGCTAGCCGCTTGTGGCGCCCCGGCCGCCCCATCGTCGCCGGCCGCTACTCAGGCTCCGGAGGCCACTGCGGCGCCGGCGGCTACCACCGCCCCGGCCGCCGAGGCGGCTCCCGCTTCCAAGTACCAGGAAGCGCCGTCGCTGGCCGCCAAGGTCACTGCCGGAGATCTGCCCCCGGTCGAGGAGCG
>JAAYAV010000497.1 GCA_012719195.1 Anaerolineae bacterium
ATCCCCTGCCCGGGCGCCGAGTGCGGCTGGAGCACCACCGCTCGCCAATGGCACGCCAGTTGGGCCGGCCGCCAGCTCAACGGCTCCCGCGCCCTCCCCGTCTTCGAGAAGTTCGCCGACGAGTACCCCCGCGCCGCCGACCATCGCCAGCGACTGCTCCTGATTGACCAGTTGCTCCACGCCTTCCACTGGCTACTAGGGCAGGGCACACCGGGCCGCTCGGTGGCCAACAACCTGATCGAGGGCAGCCACGCCCAGGTCCTGGAATTGCTGGACGGTCTGGCCTACGGGGATGCCGCCCCGCCCGACCAGGCGGCGGAGAAGGAACGCTGGCGACTGAGAGTGGAGGAGATGTGGCAGGCGCGCCGATCGGGTCGGCCGGGCGAGTGACTCTCAGCCGGCCCGACGGACCTCGGGCAGCAGCGTGAGATGGGCGACCGTGAGGGAGACGGGCAGCCGCAGCGGCGGGTAGTACAGCGGCTGGACGATCACCTGGGCGGACAAGTCGCCGGCGACGGCGGGCGGCTGGAGGTGGACCAGAAGGCTGCCCTCTGCCGGCCTGGGCTCCAGTGTGAGCCAGGACGCGGAGCCCCCTTCGACCCAAGCCTCCCATGGCGGCAGCACGTCCCCCTCGGCAAGCACCTGGATGGAGACCGTCTGTGGAGCACCGCCGGGCCGGCTAAGGGCCGACAGATCGGCATGGCTGAGAGACAGGGTCGGGGCCGGGGTCGGGTCTTGGCCCAGCCGATGGCCGGGGTCGCCGGCGAAGGCGTAGCTGTACTGCAGGCCCTCCCAGCTCTCCCAGTCATCGTAGTCCAGCCAGAGTACATCCCCCGGCGAAAGCGAGTGCGACAGCCGCGTCACCGTGGCGGGGTTGAAGTCGTGGTAGGCCTCGTAGGCCTGGCTGTAGGTAAGGCCGGAGGCCAGGGAAGTGAGCAGCGCCGCCGGGAAGTAGTAGTACCAGCTGGCGTAGTACCCGGAGAAGCCCGCCTCCAGGAAGGGAAGCGAGTATAGCGCCACTCGTCGCTCCGCCGTCTCAAAGGTGGTACCGTGCACGTCCTCTTCGCTGGAGCCGGCCGAATAGCAGGCGTGGTTGAGGATTGCCACCGCCCCCGGAGCCATGCGCAGGTCGGACCGGATCTGATCCGGGTGCACCGACTCTCCGGCGTTCAGCTTCATGCCTCCCACCAGGGCATCGCTGCCGCCCCAGCGCATACCGTGCCCGGCGTAGATCAGGGCGTGGGCACCCGCCGCCGCCGCGACGATGTCGGGCCAGTGGTTGTTGGGGGCGTAGAACTCCGTCACGGTGAAGCCTTGGGCCCGCAACTGGGCCGCCTGCTCCTGGGCGTGGCCGATGTACAGCCGCGTGGTGGGGCCCTCCAGGCCGTCCACATCGCCGACGATGTACACCACCTTCCAACCGGTCCCCGCGGCGGCCGCCCCTTGTCCCTCCAGGGCGCTCGCTTCCGGCGGCCAGGCTCCGACAACGCCGCCCGCGTGCGGCTCCTGGGCGAAGGCGCCCAAACCGGGACGCAACATCAGCACCATCGCCAACGCCAGGGCGAACAGCAGTCGTAACCACTCACGGGAGACGGGATCACGCCTCATGGGTGGCATATCGACCGCCGCAACGGACTTCTTTAGCCAGAGTGACACGGGGAAGGCATGCATCTGTCGCCAAGCCTATTCATCGCGCCGGTATGGGCAAGTTCGCACCCCGCTATCTGCCGCCACTAGGACAGCCAGGCACTCCAAGTCGGCGGCACCGGGCCCCGCTCGACGAAGCCCACGTCCAGGTAGGCGCGGATGGCCACCGGGTTCTCCGCCCACAAGTACAGCAAGCCCGAGCTCAACTCCCGGTGCCTGCGGACGAGGTGGTGCATGATGGTGCGGGCATATCTGTGGCCGCGGTGCGCCGGGTCGGTCATTACGTCATCAACGCGGCCGATACCGTCGCGGTACTTGAGTGAGGCCATGGTCACCGGCATACCGCCGACGTAACCGGCCAGCAGGTGGAAGTCGGGGCGAGCCAGATGCCGCCGCACCACCCCCACCGACCAGGG
>JAAYAV010000498.1 GCA_012719195.1 Anaerolineae bacterium
GAAGCCGGCCATGTGGTTACCGTCCAGGTACCCGGCGGCTACAACGAGCCGCGCGAACTCATGGGCGAGGAGGCGTTGGCGCTGGCGTACTACGACCAACCCGAACTCGTGCACGACATCCTGCAGACCATTGGCACGACGGCGGTTCAGGTCCTGGATCAAGTCACCCGGGTGGTGCCCGTCGATCAACTGGTGGTGCACGAGGACATGGCGGGGCGGAGCGGCCCACTGGCCGGACCACGCCAGGTGCGCGAGTTCATTGCTCCCTACTACCGGAGGGTGTGGGAGTTGATGCAGGATCGCGGCGCCCGGCTCTTCGGTCAGGACTCAGACGGCAATATGAACGCGGTGATCGACGAGTTCCTAGAGGCAGGCCTCAACCTCATGTACCCTATGGAGCCGGCCGCGGGCATGGACATCGTCAGCCTTCGGGAGAAGTACGGCACTCGTCTGGCCTTCATGGGCGGCATCGACAAGCATGTCCTCCGGGGCACACCGGACGAGATCGTGGCCGAGCTGGAGTACAAGATCCCGCCCCTGGTACGCAGCGGGGGCTGCGTCCTTGGCCTCGACCACCGCATCCCTAACGGCACGCCCCTGGCCCACTACCGCTTCTACATTCAGAAGGCCTGGGAGATCATGGAGCGGGAGGCCGCCCTCCTCTAGGCCAAGGCTGTTGGCGCCGGAGGCCGCTGCATAACTGGGCGCGCCTGAGGCCGGTCCGGCCAGTCACGCCGGTGGCACTCCAGGGCCGCCCGCTGCCGGACTCGGGTGCACTCCCCATATCCTCCTTAGCGGTGCCAACACCCCCTGTCTCTGCCTCTGTTGGCCTGGCAAGCTAAGCCTCACCGCGCTAGCATACAGCCATCACGGTGAACGGGAGGCCGAAATGCGGGCAGGCATCAACGTCTGGACCTGGGGCATCACCAGCCGGGAGCAGTTCGAGCAGGGTGTGAAGGAGGTAGCCGACATCGGCTATCGCGCGGTGGAGAACATCGCCTCCATCGTCACCCTCTACGAAGATGAGCCGGAGGCGTTCGACGGTCTCCTGGCCCACTATGGAGTCGACTTCGTCTGCGGCTACTTCCACCTTTCCGGCGACTTCGACAAGGACTTCGCCAACGCGGAACGGTACCTCAAGTTCCTCCAGGGCCGCTGCCCCAAGGTCATGAACCTACAGGCCGCCGGCCGCGCCAAAGATGGAGTCACCCAGGCGGTGCTGGCGGAGACGGCCCGACAGGCCACCCAACTCGGCGAACTGGGGCAACGCTACGGCACGCGCTTCTGCCTGCACCCGCACTACGCCACCAACGTGGAGCGGCGCCACGAGCTGGACTATCTGATGGAGCATGTCTCCGAGTCAGTGCTCGGGCTCACCATCGACACGGCTCACTGCGTCCTCGGCGGCATGGACCCGGTGGAGATCGCGTCCATCTACGGTTCACGTGTGGGCTACATGCACATCAAGGACATTCAGCCCATCGCCCCCGAAGGCGCCCCTTGGTTCAGCAAGTTCCGCGAGATCGGCCGGGGCGTGATCAACTTCGTGGCCGTCGCCCAGGAACTGGAGAAGGCCGGTTACGAGGGTGTTCTCTGCGTGGAGCTGGATGGCCCGCGCGTCAGTGGCTACAAGAGCGCCGCCATCAGCTATGGCTACCTCAAGGACGAGCTGGGGCTCTAGCACCGGCACGGGACACTGCCGTTGTAGCGCACCAGGGCCGGCGTACTCCGCCGGCCCTGACATTATGTCGAGTGTGGGGAGGGGGCCGCAACCCCCTCCCCGTCCGTCACCGTTCTACTGGCCTACGATCACCTGGGGCACGTAGAGGCGATTCGCACCGCCTAGCCCGCCCATCCCCTGGAGCGACGCCGGGCAAGTGAAATGGCCCGGGTGGTCCGGATGAGGCGGATGCGAGTTCTTGCTGCTGTCCTTGGCGAACACCATGGCCAGCTCTTGGTAGCCGGAGGTGCCGGCCTTCGCCGGAGTCAGCGCTCCGTCGGCTTCCGCTAGCGTCTGCAGCAGGGCCTGGACTTGAGGCGAGTGCCCGCGCAGGATGACTCCCGCGCCGTAGGCTCCGTCGCAGACGTAGAACACGTTGTAGGCTCCCACCCAGTCCAGCAGGCGGTCACCCTCGACCGGCCCTCCCGAGCCGACGTCCGCCTGTAGCGCATCCCGGCCCCAGCCACCGTAGGCGATGTCGACACCCTGGAAGTTCTCCACTCCCGCGTACTTCCGCCAAGTCTCCGGATCGCCCTCGCGAGGCACGACATCCAGATAGTCGTCTCCATGGCCACCGTAGAGCCGGTCACGGCCATGGCCGCCCCACAAGGCATCGCTGTCGTCTCCACCGAACACGGCGTCATCGCCGGCGTTGCCGTTCAAGATGTCGGCCCCGGCCCCACCATGGAGCGAGTCTCGACCCTCTCCGCCGAGGATCACGTCGTCGCCCGCGGCACTACCCGCGCCGCTCAGGTACGAGTAGAGCGTCACGCTGCGGGTAAGGCTCTCGGCCTGGTAGACGATCACGCTGATGAACGGGGACTTGGTGCTCACCGTCTTGGCTTGCGAGCCGTCCTCGTACCGGGTCGTCACCTGGCCCAGGTCGCCGACTGCGACATCGTCGCCACCGCCGCCACTGATGTAGTCACTGCCCAGTTGTCCGTAGATCTCGTCGTGGCCGTCGTCCCCACTGAGGGTATCGTTGCCGAAGGTGCCGGCTTCTGTGGGCGATTGAGCCATGCTCACCGTACGCACCACCAGGTCAAAGCCGCCGTCGGCCGGCGCCGGCAGGCGGACCCACTCCCCTCCCGTCACCGCGCGGACGATGGATCCGTTGTCACCCAGGATGACGTCGGCTCCGGCGCCGCCCCAGATCTGATCGGCACCGTCGCCGAGGTCGAGCGGGGCGCTCCCACCGACCAGATCGTCCTGACCGTCGTCACCGTACAGCGAGTCGTTCCCTGCGTTGCCCTC
>JAAYAV010000499.1 GCA_012719195.1 Anaerolineae bacterium
CTCGGGGCCACTGCAGGCACGGAGGCCGACATTGAACAGGGTGCGCAACCTACTCACTTCCCTCCTTGGACTTGCCGCGCTCGCGGCTCTCTCCCTGGCGGTCGTCTGGGTCTATCGGGCGCAAGGCGCCGTCCCGACCGCCACCACGCAGACGGGCTCGGCCGCTGCACTTGCCCCCGACTCTCCCCGGCCGAGTCCCGTCGAGTCAGAAAGCTCTCGATCCGTGCAGGCAGGCGTTCCGGGCGCCTCGATCGAGCAGCCGACGGTCTTTGCCCCAGAACCGATCCCAACGGTCCCTCCCTTTCCCACCGCCGCGCCCACACCGGCGGTGACGCCGATCCCCTTGTCCAGACCGCCGTTCATCTCCGACCTGAGGGATGTAGCGCCCTCTGTCTCTAGGCTTCTCGTACGTGAGGGAAACAAGGTCTGGATGATGGACGGCTCCGGGGGAGGCAGGACGCTACTCATCGACACACTGGCAAAGGCCGGCCTGTACCTGGGGCACAGCCCACTGAGGGGCACAGACGTCGGGCCCTATCCCGGCTGGGGAGCGATCTCCCCCGACAACAGGCAGCTAGCGTTGGTCCTGACCAGCACCCTCGAGGTCGAGGAGCAGGGCCAGGAGTACTCCTGGGACATCTATGTACTCGGTGTGGAGAGCGGGGACTTCGAGCGGCTAGCAGAAGGGATCGAACCAGAGTGGTCACCGGACGGAAGCCGTATTGCCTACATCAGGGGACGCAGCCTGCTCCTTATGGACATGACCACAGGAGCCGAGAAGGAGCTTGTTGCTACGCCCGTGGGGTTCTGCCCACGCGAGCTGCAATGGTCCTCCGACGGCAGGCTGGCCTTTGTGCAGTCGTTCTGCGGGCACGACCACGCGAGCATCATCGTCTTGGATGTGGACACCGGCAGTCAGCTCCTCCAGTGGACGGAGCCGGACAACCGCATGATCTGGCGCCCTCTCTGGACTCCCGATGGCGGAGCACTGGTGTTCCGGCGCATGGAGGATAGCCCCACCGGTGAATGGGCGGTGAACCTGATCAAGCTTGACCTTGGTACGCTTGAGGCGACGCCCGTGACGCATGGCGCGCACGTAGTGAGCGCAGCGCTCTCCCCCTCGAGCAGTGGCTGGATAGCGTGGTCCGGCTTCCACTTGTACGGTGATCGCCAGTACGATCTCTGGTTGGCGGGACTTGACGGGGAATCGACCTTGCGCCTCACCGAAGGCGGTCCGTGGGTAACCGACCTTGAGTGGTCACACGACGGCACCAAGCTGGCGGGATACGAGTACCAGTCTGGAGTAGTGCTCTTTGATCTATTGAGTGCCGACCTGAGCAGGGTGTTTGAGCAGCCACTTGCTCCCGCAGATGATAGAAGCCTTGACTTCGCTCTCCTGCAGTAGGAGGGACTAGATGGAGCGCTTGCAGGCCGTGACCAGGAGGCACTACGGAGCTGCCATAGCTTCTGCTCTGGCACTCACCTTCGTGCTGCTTCTGCCAGTCTCCGTGTACGCCTGCTACCCGGCGAACCGCCCAGGGCCGACCAGCGTTAACCAGACCTACCTCTACGGTGAGGTGTACAACGGGTATAACCACAGAGGGGTCGACTTCTATGCCAGCCGCTACGATGCGGTGTACCCGGTTGCCGCCGGAACCGTGGTAGATCGCTATGCCAGCTTACCCAATGGGACAGAGCAGGCCGGGCTGGGCAACTACGTGGTTATACAGCACGGTGCTCGCCTGCGGGATGAGCCCACCCGCGAGTGGCGCTACGTGTACTCCATCTATGCTCATCTGGCC
>JAAYAV010000500.1 GCA_012719195.1 Anaerolineae bacterium
GACCAGCCCATGATGGCGCCCTCGCTGTTGGCGGTCCGGGTCGCGACGGTGCGCGGGGTGGCGGCGAAGCTGAACTCGATGCGGTCGGTCAGGCCGGGAATGAGACGCTCCAGGCTCGCCACCATCTGGTAGGCACTGCGTTCCTTAAGGGCGGCGTAGTGCGCGGGAGTGCCCTCCCAGCCGCCACCGTACCGCCAAGATGTCATGGCGCTTACCACCAATCCGGTCTTGCCCGGTGGCGCCAGGTGCGGCCGGTGCAGACAGGGGATGGAGATCTCCTGCGGTACCCGGGCGAAGTAGTCCTCGCGGTTGATGCGGTCGGTGTCGGTTATGCCCTCTCGGTCGGGCAAGTAGAAGAGGTGATCGCAGCCCTGGGTAGCCAGGTCCTCTGGGGGCAGATCTAGCCCCAGAAACATGTTGAAGACGGAGTGGGAGACCTCGGCGTGCGCGAGCTTGGCGGCGAACTCAGTGGGAAGCAGCGTGTCGGGAACCAGTTGTGTCAAGGCCTGGCGGAGGTCACAGGCGGCGACGACCTGTGCGGCCCGGTACTCCTCGCCGGTAGCCAGGCGCACGCCGCGGGCACGGCCGCCCTCCAGCAGCACTTGCTCGACGCGAGCCCGCAGCCGCATCTCGCCGCCCGCGGCCGTCACCGCTTCTGCCAGCGCCTGGGGGATGGCCTGAATGCCGTCCCGGGGATAGTAGTAATCCAGGAACATGCGCCAGTAGCCGAGGCCGAAGAAGACGCTGGTGCCCTCGGGGAAGACCTCGGCAAGGAGGTTGATGAGCGACTGGTCGGTCAGCTTGCGGCTCAGGTAGGGCCGGAGCTCGCCACGCATCAGCCCGGCGGCGCGAGGTAGTCGCGTCAGCGCTGACCCATGGCGCCGCAGCCACTCCTTCTGGGCCGCCTTGCCGGATCCGGCGGGCTGCATGAACGGTATAGGGAAGGTCAGGGCCGCGTCCAGCAGCCGGTAGACAGCGCCGACGTCGTCCAGCACGTGCCGCAGACCCGCCCGCTCGGGGGGAAAGAGCGACTCCAGCAAGCCGAAGTAGGCCTCGATGTCGGCCAGGCCACGAATGGGCTGCATCTGCCCGTCAGTGATGATGGCGACCGGGCTGGGCTGAAGCTCTACCTGGTCCAGGAGGCCCAAGAGAGACAGCGTCGGCAGTAGGATGGCGCTGTTCTCCACCGCCTTGATGCCGCCGTCGAACAGGTATCCACTGCGCCAGAAGGAGTCGAAGAGGCCGCCGACCCGATCAGACTGCTCGCAGACCAGGACGCTGGCACCGCCGCGAGCCAGGAAGGCAGCGGCGGTGAGGCCGGCCAACCCGGCGCCGATGACGATGGCATCGAAGTCGGTGCGGCCGGGCGAGGACGCGCAGGTGTCAGAGCCAGGGTTGGTGGGCACCGGGCCATTATGGCTACACCCTGATCTCGGCACAAAGCTAAGCGGATGCGCTTGTGGGTGATAGCCAGTGGCGTCTGGTAGCGACCAGGCCGAAGTCCTCCAGCACTGGCTCCGGCCGTAGAGACCCCGTGAGCGTACCTCCGGCCTGAGGGGATGGAGTCAGCCGACCGGGGCCACCGGCTGCCGGATGATCGTTCGTAGACGCTCCGGCTTGGTGCGGCCCGGGTCGCTGAGGTAGATCTCGTGGTGCCGGCCGCGGGGGGCGTACCCTTGCGTGCCGATCCATTCCGCCAGTAGCTCGATGGTGGCGGTCTCTTCGGCGTAGGGGCCGACATGAAGGACCTGGGCGCTAAGGCCTTCGTCGAACCGCACCAGCTTGGCCGCATCCAGCGCAGGCACGTCGCCACGCTTGCGGCGGACGGCGGCGGCCGCCTCGGCCACCATGGCTGCCGTGATAAAGGATGGCTGCAGGATCATGGCGATCCAGGACCAGTTGCTCTTCTCCTCCGGGACGAAGACCTCGCTTCCCTCGGTGTACCAGATGGTCTCCAGGGGCATGATGTTCCAGTCGGGCACGTCGGAGTCGGTCTTGCGCCCGAACTTCATGGTGTAGGAGAGGGAGTAGAGCGCCTGTATGGCGTTTGGGTAGGCGTCGGAGGCGTTGGGGTCGCCCTGCCCGTGCACCACCAGGAAGTTGCCCTCGGGCACGGTCACGAGGGCTGGCTTCTTGGTGGCGTTGTAGAGGCCGGCCCACTCCTTCTTGAGGTCCACCTTGTCCA
>JAAYAV010000501.1 GCA_012719195.1 Anaerolineae bacterium
GGTGCTGCCGAAGGAAGCGGCCGCGGCGCCGGCGGCACCCACTGCGGCTCCCTTAGTGAACTGCCGTCTCGACAGCTTGCCGGTGTTCTTCTTAGCCATCTTGTGCTCCTCTGAGTCTCTGCGTTGAGTACCCGTCGACACTGGAACCGTGTCGTATTGCCCGTCAGCTCTGCTCGGGTGGCTCCCGATCTCGCGCGGAAGCCGGCTCATCACCTCCTTGCCCTGCCAGTCTCACCTCGGGCGCCAGGCGGACAATCTTGGCCGCCGGCGCACTCTACCGAGCGCACGTAGGGGACCCGGGCAAGCGCTCAGACACTGCCGTCTCCGGCGCGTGTCCGCCTTGTGCTCCAACCTCCTAAGCAGCTCCATTGCCGCCAACAGGCGCAACAAGGGCACGACTACCTCGCGACCCTCCGGCCGCGTCGGCTCCGTGACGATTCTCCACATGCTCCACCGTTATTGTACACACCTTCACAAGCCCGTCAACCGCGAACGGGCCCTCTCTGCCGGTAAATCCGCCCGGCCACCCAGTCAATCCGATACCACCCTTGACGGCCCGGCGAGAGGTCACTAGCGTTTGGGACGGATAAGGGAGGCTGGCCCCATGCGGACCACACTGATCTCAGCCAAGGGCAACCGCCCCTGGCAAGGCATCCCCGCCATCGAGCGCAGCCCGAGCGGCCGCCTTTGGTGCGCCTTCTACAGCGGAGGCCCCAGAGAGCCCCATCCGGATAACCACCTACTGCTCACCAGCAGCGGCGATGACGGCGCCACCTGGTCGCCTCCGCAGGTCGTGGTCGATCCGCCGCCACCCACGCGCGCCTTCGACCCCGCCCTCTGGATCGATCCGGGGGGCCGGCTCTGGCTCATCTACAACCTGGCCGACACCGAGACCCGCTCCTACACCCTCTGGGCCATGGTCGCCCCGAACCCGGACAGCGCCGCCCCTACCTGGGAGCCTCCCAAGCCACTCGACACCGGCGCCCCATTCGCCTTCCGCCTCAACAAGCCCATAGTTCTCAGCAGCGGCGAGTGGCTTCTGCCCGTCACGTGGTCGCGCGAGGCGTCGCCGGAGTGGCCACTGCTGGCCGGGCAGCTGCAGGGCGTCGCTATCTCTGCCGACCAGGGCCAGACCTGGTTGTTGCGGGGGGAGGTCGAGGCGCCACCTTGGGCGCTGGAGAACATGGTGGTCGAGCTGCGCGACGCGCGGCTGTGGATGCTGATTCGGACGGGAAGCGGCGTGCTCTGGCAGAGCTTCTCCGAGGACGGGGGAGAGAGGTGGAGCGACGGCGACTCCGCCGGCATCGTGAACCCGGGATCGCGCTTCTACATCGGCCGGCTCCGCTCCGGGCGTCTCCTGCTGATCAACACGCCCGACGCCAAGCGCCGCCGGCGCCTGTGCGCCTACCTCAGCGACCGTAGGGACGAGACCACTTTCGTGGGCGAGCTGGAGCTGGACGAGCGGGAGCGCGTGTCCTATCCGGATGCAGTACAGTCGCCCGATGGTACCATCTACGCCGTGCACGACTGCGACCGGAGTGGCACGGGCGAAGTGCTACTGAGCGCGTTCCACGAAGGAGAGATAACTCAGAGGTAGGGGGCGCGCGGGCGGGGAGAAGTCCCCCCGGCGCGACTCGAACGCACGACACGCGGTTTAGGAAACCGCTGCTCTATCCACCTGAGCTACGGGGGGACGCAGTCCCATGATACTTACGGGGGCGCCCCCCGAGCAACTGCCGTCCGGCCCGCCCCTCACCTGACGGCGAGAGCTTGACGGAGTTCGTATAATGTTGGAGCCTCTCGGGCACGGCAGGTTCCCTGTTAGCGGCCGCGAGGCACAGTCCTGGTGTGGGCGCGTCGTCGGGACGGTCCCCGAGCGTGGGCCGCGAGTCCGGTTGTGAGCTAAGGTTGAGCCGTAGCCCTGCCGACGGATCGATAGTAGAGAGGGCTTGCACGGTATGCAGTGCGAGCTTGTGGGCGTTGTCAGCACGTAGCCCCGCGCCGACGCGAAGAAGACGGCGGAACCGCGTCGTCTCCCAACGACTTCATAGCGGAGGCCTGTAGTTGCCCCTCTTGCCACTCGCGATAGTGATGGCGCTGACCAACGTTCTATCGCTCGCCGCCATCTTCGCCTTTCTCTATCACCGCAGTCGCGAAGGTCACCTGCTCCTATGGAGCTTGAGTTGGCTCGGCCAGAGCCTGCGCTACATATCGTCGCTGCTCGTCCTCGTCCGCCCCGAATCGCTCCTCCTCCCGGTGACGGTACAGTGGTTCTCGCTCGCGGCCGGCGGCTTCCTCGTCTGGGGGACGGCCGTATTCGTGGCCGGACGCACGCCGAGATACGTCAAGTTCATCTGGATAGGCATCCTGGCGGCGGCCATGTGGCCCCTGTTCGCCACTGGGCGAGGTTACTCCTTCCTCTGGTCCAACCTCCCCACCTACGTCGTGCTCGCCGCCGCCTTCATCTGGACCGGCATCGCCTTCCTTCGCTGGCCTGAGTCCGGCGGCCCCGCCCGCCACCTGGTCGGCTGGGGGATGATTCTCTGGGGCATCCACAAGGTGGACTTCCCCCTCCTGGCCCCCATTCCCTACGCCGCCGTCTGGGGCTACGGCATCGCCACCGCCCTCGGTATTGTGGTGGCGGCCGGCGTGGTGGTGGCCTACCTGGATCGCGCCCTGCGGCGGTTGCACGCCAGCGAGAATCGGTTCCAGCTCCTGGCCGAGAACGCCTCCGACCTGCTCTTCCACTATCGGCTTCTTCCCGAGCCCGGATTCCAGTACCTCAGTCCCACTGCTACGGCCATGTTGGGCTATGCGCCCGAGGAGCTATACACCGACCCGGACCTTCTCTCCAAGATCGCGCATCCCGATGACAGGCAGCTGCTCTCCGCACTGCTGAGGGAGCCCCCGGCTCCCGGGACCACCGTCGTAACGCGCTGGCAGCATCGCGACGGACAGCTGGTGTTCGCCGAGGCACGCCTCAGCCCGGTCTTCGATGCCCGGAGCCGCTACATCGGCCTCGAGGGCGTGGCGCGCGACGTCACCGAGCGGACGAAGGCAGAGCAGGCCCTGGCTGCCAGCGAGCAGCGCTACCGCAACCTGTACCAATCGGTGCATGCCGGCGTGGTAACCTACGACGCTGAGGGCCGGGTGGTGGACGCCAATACCGAGGCGCAGCGCCTCCTCGGAGTGACCTTGCCGGAGATGCTGGGGTGCAGCACCGCCGATATCGGTAAGCTCCGCCTGATCAGCGAGGACGGCCAAGCCCTGTCGCAGGATGAATGGCCCTGCGCCCGCGCCCTGCGCGAGGGCAAGGCGGTGAGCGATCTGGTCGTCGGCGTCCAGAATCACGACGAATCAGTGCGATGGCTCCTCGTCAACGCCGAGCCCAACCACGTCTTCGAGGCCGACTCCCCCCCAGGCGCGATGGTCACCTACGTGGACATCACCGAGCGTAAGCACCTGGAGGACGGCTGGCGCGAGTCTGACCGTCGCTTCCGAGACCTGCTCCAGAGCGCTGATTTGCTCGCCGTCCAGATCAACCGAGAGGGCAAGCTGGTCTTCTGCAACGATCACTTCCTGGAGCTAACCGGCTGGACGGCCGAAGAGGCCATCGGGATCGACTGGTTCGACCACTTCATCCCCGAGGAAGAGCGAGAA
>JAAYAV010000091.1 GCA_012719195.1 Anaerolineae bacterium
TCGGTGTCGACCACGACGGCGCCCTCGTAGCGACCCGGCTCCGGCGCTTCGTCACCGCGAAGCCTGACCTCGACCTCCGCTTCCTGGCCCGGCGCCAGGCTCAGCTCAGCCCGGGAGAGGGAGAGCCAAGGATGGCGAGCCGTCACGCGGACAGGGATGCTGCCGCCACCATCGTTGCGAACAGCCAGGCACGCGACGCCGCCCTGGGGCCCGACCGTGCCGAAGTCCAACGACTGCTTATCCACCACCAGGGCAGGCGGCGGCTCCACGACCTCTGCCGGCACCCAGCGCCGACCGCCATCTATCAGCAGCACAGCGCGTGACGCCCGGGTGCCCGGAGCGGGCGCCTGACGCAAGTCGGCAGCCACGGTGATGGCATGCTCGGAGGAGGGCGGAACGGTGATGGTGTTAGCAGGCACCGTCAGCCAGGGCACGCCGCTCCGCACCCGCACATCCACCGGTTCGGGGAGGTTGTTGCGTAGCCGCAGGCGATAGCCGGCCCGGGTGCGCCCCGGGCGGCGTACGACGCGCAGTCGCTTGGTTATGATGGTTACCTGTGGCAGCGCCGCCCGATCAGGCCGGGGACGGGGGGGCACGGGGGCGGGAGTGGGTGGGGCGACTTCCGTGTCGTCAGGGGCCGATTCCGGGGCCGCCTCCAGGACAAGCGCCGGAGTTGCCACCGCTTCACCACCGGTCGCCAGCGAGCGAGCAAAGCGCTCCATGGTTGGGGTGCGCCTGTCCGGGTCCTTGCGGCGGGCACGTGCAATCGCGCGGCGAAACGTCGGCGACAGCGCCTTACCGGTACCGGCTGGACCCCGGGCCAGAACGAGCAGCAGCGTGGACAGGGCATAGACGTCCGACTGCGGCCCGGCGTAGCCATCATCGGCCTGCTCGGGAGCCTCGTAGGGGGCCGTACCCCGATTGGCCGTTCCCCGGGATTGCCCGGCACGGAATAGGCGAGACAGCCCCAGGTCGAGGAGTATCGCCCGACCGGCGGTGTCGATCATCACGTGCGATGGCTTGAGGTCCCGAAGCAGAATGGGGTGCGACTGCAAGTGCAGGTGCCCGATGGCGGCGGCCAACTGGAGGCCAATCGCCCGCACCTGTGGCTCCGGCAGAGGACCCTCGAGGCGCACTTCAGCCAGGGTGGAGCCGGTGACCCAGGGCATCACCACGAAGACCGATTGCTTCTCGCGGAAGTGGTCCAGGACGGGCACGACACCGCGGTGCTTAAGGCCCTCGAGCAATGTCACCTCGCGCTCGAACTGAGCCAGCGCCGAGCGCTTCTCCTCTGGTGTGACCAAGGCAATCGTGTCCAGCCGCTTCACGGCTACCGTACGGCCAGTGGACCGGTCATGCGCCCGGTAGACGGCCGAGGTCCGGCCGCGTGAGACTTGCTGCAGCACCTGATAGCGCCCGCCTAGGATGAAGAGCTGCTTTTCAGCGGCGGACGGGGCAGCTTGGCCCCCGGCTATCGCTTGCCCACAACGGGGACAAGCAGAGACCCCCTCGTCGACACCAAACCCGCAGCGGGGGCAGGGCAGACTCAGGCGAGTGCGGCAGTGGTCGCAGACCACCGCGCCCTCTCGGTTGGGATAGCCGCACTTGGGGCAACGCATAGGAGAACTCACTACCTTGTCAGCAGGACTCGGATCGCTCAGAAGAAGGGCCAACCGACATTATAGCCCGCGCCGGGGAGGCACGCGAACCCACCGGTTACTGCCCTGAACCGAGGCCTGGGGCACGATACCGGCCTACCTTTTGCTCAGAATGCCCCTTGCGCCTATAATGGCGGTCAACCAAAGACAGCACACTTTGCAGACTGGATCGCCTTAAGGTAGTGAAAGGAGCTTCGCGTGGCGCTGACCAGGGATGAGAAGTCTGAGATCATACAGGTGTTCCATACTCACGAGTCCGACACCGGCTCGCCGGAAGTGCAGATCGCGCTGTTGACGACCCGTATCAACAGCCTCGCGTCGCACTTGCAGGACCACAAGCACGACCAGCATTCGAGACGAGGGCTCCTGAAACTCGTGGGTCAGCGCCGGCGCCACTTGGCCTACCTCAGGCGGACTGATCCGGCTCGGTACCGCACCATCACCGAGCGGCTGGGTCTCCGTCGCTAGGCGGATAGATTGCGTAGCCGACGAAGCGAGTAGACGGCTCCCAAGCACGGCTACTCGCTTCGTTTGTATACGGCCCGGCGGGTTGCGTCGGGCTCACCAAGCTGAAGGAATAGGGATTGGCGTCTGCAGCTGACTCCGGTCCGAGGCAGACGCCAGTGCCTATCCTTCGGTGTCACAGGTACGGAGGATAGAACATGAAAGCGCAGCACACCACTAAGGTCGGCGACCAGGTCGTCAGCCTCGAAACCGGGCGCCTGGCACAATTGGCCGGCGGTTCGGTAGTCCTGCACTGCGGCGACGCGGTGCTCCTCGCCGCGGTGACCGCTTCCGATAGGCCGAGAGAAGGGGTGGATTTCCTTCCCCTCACGGTGGACTTCGAGGAGCGTCTCTATGCCGCCGGTCGCATCCCGGGCGGCTTCATCAAGCGCGAAGGCCGACCGAGCGAAGAGGCGGTTCTCACCGCGCGCTTGGTTGACCGGCCGCTTCGTCCCCTGTTTGATACGAGCACCCGCAACGACATCCAGGTGATCATAACTACGCTCTCAGTGGACCCGGACGTCTACCTGGACGTCCTCGCAATCGTCGCCGCCTCCAGCGCCCTCATGGTCTCGGACATCCCGTTCGGTGGGCCAGTGGGAGCGGTGCGGGTGGGCTACGTGAACGGCGAGCTGGTGTTCAACCCCACCATCTCCATGATGGCGGACAGCAGCCTCGACCTGCGGATGGCCGGCACGGAAGACGCGATCCTTATGGTCGAAGCGGGCGCCCAAGAGGTGCCCGAGGACCTGCTGGTCCGCGCCCTGCGCGAGGGACACGCCGCCATCCAGGACACCATTCGTGTCCAGAAGCAGATGGCTGAGGAAGTCGGGAAGCCCAAGCGCGAGATGATTGTCAAGCCCGCCGACGAGGAACTCCTGCGCGAGGTCGAGACCGGCTTCGGCGACGACTTGCGAGCGGCCCTTCAGTCGGCCAGCAGCAAGGAAGAAGTCTCCCACGCCATCGACTCGGTGCGCGTCAAGGTCACCGATGGGATCGAGGACCCGGAGCGTGCCCGCGGTCTGTCCGTGGCGTTCGAGCAGTTGGTGCAGAGGGTGGTTCGGGCACGGATTCTGGACCACCAGCGGCCGGACGGGCGCGACTGGAAGCAGATTCGCCCGATCAGCGCTGACGTTGCCTTGCTGCCTCGAGTGCACGGATCCGGGCTGTTCACGCGTGGTGAGACCCAGGTTCTTAGCGTTGTGACGCTTGGTACCTCCAGCGACGAGCAGATGCTGGACACCATCAGCTCCACCGACAGCAAGCGCTACATGCACCACTACAACTTCCCTCCGTTCAGCGTCGGCGAAACGCGGCCCATGCGTGGCCCCGGTCGGCGTGAGATCGGCCATGGCGCGCTGGCAGAGCGGGCGCTGGTCCCCGTGCTTCCAGGCGAGGAGGACTTCCCCTACGCCCTGCGGGTGGTGAGTGAGGTCCTGTCCTCCAACGGATCCTCCTCAATGGCGAGTGTGTGCGGTAGCACCTTGGCTCTGATGGACGCGGGCGTACCGGTGAGCAAGCCGGTGGCGGGCATCGCCATGGGCCTGGTGATGGAAAACGATCAGTACGCCGTCCTCAGCGACATCCAGGGGATGGAAGATCACCTGGGCGACATGGACTTCAAGGTTGCCGGCACGCGCGAGGGTGTCACGGCCCTGCAGATGGACATCAAGGTGTCCGGTCTGTCGGACCAGGTCCTGAGCGAGGCGCTATCGCAGGCACGTGAGGGCCGGCTCTTCATCCTCGATCGCATGGCCGAGGCCATAGCGGAGCCCCGAGCGCAGCTTTCGCCGCATGCCCCGCGCATCACCATGCTGAAGATCGACGTCAGCAAGATCGGCGCGGTGATCGGACCGGGCGGCAAGACCGTCCGCGGGATCATCGAGGCCACCGGCGTGAAAATCGACATCGAGGACGACGGCACCGTGCTCATCGCTTCCGACGACGCGGCTGCGGCCGAAGAGGCCCGTGCCCGAGTCGAGGCTCTGGTCCAAGAGGCCGTTGTCGGCCAGATCTACACCGGCAAGGTGGTCCGTACCACCGACTTCGGTGCCTTCGTGGAGATCTTCCCCGGCACGGACGGCTTGGTGCACATCTCGCAGCTTGCCGACTACCGGGTGGAGAGCGTCGAGGACGCGGTTCACGTCGGTGACGAAGTGATGGTGATGGTCACGGATGTCGAGCCGGGCAGCGGTCGTATCCGGCTGTCGCGCCAGGCGGTTCTCGAAGGGTGGACCCCTGAGGAAGCGCGTGAGCGCGATCGCGCCATCTCTCGGCCGCAGCGCGGCGGCCGCAGCGGCGGTTCTCAGGGCCGCCGGGATCGGCGCTAAGTAATCGAACGGGGGCAGCCGCCTGGCTGCCCCCGACCTGCATTCGTCGCGCGCCCATCGCGAGGTAGTCGGTGTCCCAACCCTGGAGCGACACCACCAAGCGGTCGGTGGTAATAGCGCTGGCGCTGATCGGTGCCTTGGCGCTCCTCCAGCTGAGAGCGCTGATCCCACCGGTGGCCGTGGCCGGGATCATCTCCTACGCTCTCTTCCCCCTCGTTGATTCACTACAGGCGCGCACCCGTCTCCCGCGCAGCCTCGCCGTGCTCATGGTCGACCTGCTGGCGCTGGTAGTAGTGGCCATCATACCGGCGGTCGCCGCCCCTACGCTTATGGCCCAGATCCGCCAGATCGACGTCGACTTCGACGGCTTGGCCGACGAAGTGCTGATGCGCGTGACGCAGGTTCTAAGCGATGCATCCGGGGGATCCATCGACGCCACCGGCATGCTCGAGAGTGCCGGCACCTCCCTGACCGAACTCCTGTCGCCTCTCATCACCGGTAGCGTCTTCCTACTGCTGGACCTGGCGTCGATCCTGCTCTGGGTCGTCTTCGCGTTCGCGGTCTCCTTCTATCTGATGCGCGACTGGCACCGGATCACCGGATACCTCCACACGGTCGTCCCTCCCGGGTACCGAGAGGACTACGCTCAGATCACCGCTGAGATCGGCCGTATCTGGCAGGCGTTCTTCCGCGGTCAGGTACTCCTCAGCCTGGTGGTCGGCGTGGCGGTGGCGATTCTGATGCGCCTCGTGGGAGTCCGGAATGCCTTGGTGCTCGGGCTTCTGGCCGGCTTGCTGGAGGTGGTCCCCAATGTGGGCCCGGTGGTGGCGGCCATTCCGGCAGTGACGCTGGCTCTCTTCCAGGGCTCAACCTGGCTCCCCATACCTCCGTTCTGGTTCGCCGTGCTGGTGGCAGGCATCTACACGGCGGTGCAGCAGGTGGAGAACAACTACCTCGTCCCTCGGATCATCGGTGGTAGCGTGCGCCTCCATCCGCTGGTGGTCCTCGTCGGCGCGATCAGCGGCGCTCGGATGGCCGGTGTACTGGGAATCTTCATGGCCGCCCCCGTTCTAGCCTCCGCCCGGGTGCTGCTGTCGTTCATCTACGCCAAGTTGCTCGACGTGGAGCCGGCAGTGAAGCGGAGCGCCGGACTCACCGAGGGGCCTCAAGACGGCGCCTCTCCCCGAGCCTGGCGGAATACTCTCGTGGTGACCTGGCGCCGTGTGATCACGGTGACGCGGCGCCGGCCCGAGGGGTAGGCGGCTACCGGCGTTGATGCGGGGTCTGCACGTCACTATACTGGGATTGTCATTATCCTGCCCGGTGGTCGCCCGCGCCTAGGCGCGCCGATCGACCGGAGAGCGACTTGGGGAGTGGTAGCATGTTCGTTCGACATCGAATGAGCTCTCCCGCCGTCACTGTCGGGCCGAATGTCCCGGTGATGGAAGCCCTACAGATCATGAAGGAGCAGAACGTCCGCCGGCTTGTGGTGGTAGACAACCGGGGAAGGCTGGCGGGCATCGTTTCGGAGAAGGATGTGCTTCGGGCCTCACCCTCGCAGGCCACCACCCTGAGCATTTACGAGGTCTCCTATCTTCTCCAGCGCCTCACGGTGAGTGAGATCATGGCCCGAGACGTGGTCACAGTCATCGAGGACACCCCGCTGGAAGAGGCAGCGCGCCTCATGGCAGAGCGGCATCTGGGCGGCCTTCCGGTGATGCGTGGGCAGCAGGTGGTGGGAATCATCACGGAGACCGACATCCTCATGGGTTTCAGCGAGGCGCTGGGCGCATTCGCTGCCGGCGTCCGGGTCATGGTGGACTTGCCTGACGAACCGGGCGCAGTGGCGTCAGTGGTGGACATAGTCAAGGACCTGGGGGGAAACATCGCTTCCCTGTCTCTACTGCGGCCACATGATCCCGGTCGGGGCTACCTTGTGGCACGCATTCAGGGGATCTCAGCGGAGGAACTAGAGGCGCATCTGCGTCAGGGGCCGGGGAAGGTCCTGGATGTGCGGGTGATGCCGGGCTAGGCCGAACGCGCCGGCCGCAGGGCCAGCCGCAGATCCGAAAGCCGGCGGCTGCCAGTGCAAGTGGCGGCCAGGCGCAGCTGTTGGGTGGTCTCGGCGAGGTACTCGATGACCGCCTCAGCCGAGCGCACAGCCGGCTCGAGGAGGGGCAGCGCGAACCCGACCGCGTCGGCTCCCAGGGCGATGGCCTTGGCCGCCTCCACTCCAGTACGGATTCCACCGGAAGCCACTACGAAGGCATCGGGGGCGCCGCGCCTGGTCTCGCGGATGGATTGAGCTGTGGGAATTCCCCAGTCGGCGAAGGCAGCGGCCGCGCGCTTGCCGGCCTCGTCCGCTGCGCGGAAGCCTTCCACCGTGCTCCAGGAAGTGCCCCCGGCTCCCGCAACGTCGAGCAACGTCACCCCGACGGTTCGCAAGCGGCGCGCGCTGCTTTCCGATAGACCCCAGCCGACCTCCTTGACGAGCACGGGGCAGCCGAGTCCCTCGACAACGGCGGCGATCTTGTCGACCAGGCCCCTAAAGTCGCGGTCGCCCTCGGGCTGAAGCAGTTCCTGCAGGGGGTTGAGGTGCAGGACGAGTCCGTCGGCTGAGACCATGTCGACCGCGCGGCGGCACTCGTCCAGCCCGTAACCGCGATTGAGCTGCACCGCGCCCAGGTTGGCAAACAGGAGAGCACTGGGTGCCCAGGGACGGACGCGGTACGTACTTGCCAGGGCAGGTTCGTCGATGGCGGGACGTTGAGAGCCCAACACCATGGCCAGGCCCAGTTCTTCGGCCGCGACGGCGAGGTTCCGATTGATGGCAGCGGCCTCTTCTGTCCCGCCCGTCATGGCGGAGATGAAGAAGGGCGATCGAAGCATGCGCCCCAAGAGAGGGACGGAGAGGTCTATCTGGCGCGGGTCGACCTCCGGCAGGGCCTCGTGGCTGAGGCGCCAGTCTTCCAGTCCGGTGGTGACTTGTCCCTGCACCGGTTCCTCGAGACATATGCGGATGTGGTCGGCCTTCCGCGTCGAAATCCCGTCCTTACGCAACCTTGGCCTCACCGTGGTGTTTCTCTGTCCGGTAGCGTGTGATGATAGGCTGCCCGTGGTACCATTGGCAAGCATTGACGGCAGCCTGCTGTGTCGCTACACTAGCGCATCGCGTCTCCATAGGGACCGAGTCACCGTAGGAGGGCTTCTTAATGGATGCATTCGAGAGGGTCCGCAAGATAATCGTGGATCAACTGGGCGTGGAGCCCGAGAGGGTCACCATGGAGGCCAACTTCCGCGATGACCTTGAGGCCGACTCCCTCGACCTGGTCGAGCTCATCATGGCCTTCGAGGAGGAGTTCGGCGGCGAGATATCTGACGAGGAGGCCGAGAAGATCCGCACCGTGGGCGAAGCCGTCTCGTACATGGAGAGCCACGCCCAGGAGTAGGGCGGGCTTCTCGGCGCACGTATGCCACGACAGAGGGTCGGCCGTTGCCGGCCCTCTTCTCATTTGTGCGCCCCGTCCGGCTCAGGCGAGGTCGCTTGTCGCAGGGGAAGTCTCCGGGTGCTGCTGCCGAGCCGCCAGAGGCCCAAGTAGCCTGACTGCGAGCACGACGGCTGCCAGGTTGGCGATGCCGACAGCCAAGAAGGGCAGGCCGGCGCTCGAATCCACGAGCCAGCCGGCCAGCAACGTGCCCAGCAGCATGCCGCCACTAGTGGCGATCTGCGTCAGCCCCATGGCGCGGCCGTGTTCGGCCCGTGGGGTGAGTTCACTGATCAGGCTGGGGGTGGAGGTGGCCAGGCCCCAGGCGATCCCCGCCCCCAGCACCCCGCAGAGGTACAGGCCGGCCAGGCTGTCGGTGAACAGTGACGTCGCCATAGCGATGGCGCCCAGCAGCACCGTGAGAACCACCGTGGGCCGGCCGCACCCGAGGCGGTCAAGGATCCAGCCGGCCGCCAACTGGCAGGCGGAGGCAAACAGCAGGCTGACGGTGCTGTAGTAGGCGGCGGCCGAGGCCACCCCGGCAACTCGGTAGATCAGCAGCGGAAAGAGGAAGGTAGCGACGGCCCAGTAGGCGGTGGCGAACAGTCGCATGAACGTGAGCAGCGCCATGCCCGGTCGCCGCAGGACCTCGGAGTAACCGGAGAAGGCTTGTCTCGAGCCCATCCGGGCCCGCGCAGTTCCCACCTCCGGGACGAAGGCGGCGGTGGCTACCAGGGCAACCAGGGCCACCGCCACCGCTCCCGTGCCCATAGCGCCAAACCCCGAACCATCCACAATCGTGCCCGCCACCAGGTTGCCGATGGCGCCACCCATGTTGAGCACGGTGAAGTTGATGGCCGTGGCGGTGGCAAGGAAGCGGGGCGGTACCGTGGCCATCACGTATGTCTGCCTGCCGACGCCACCCAGGTTGGTGGCGAAGCCGGCATACACCCAGAGGAGCACGACTGCCGCCGGGGAGTGGATCAGGAAGACCAGTCCGAGCAGGGGCAGGCCGGTGGAGCCGAGGAGAAGGACACGTTTGTTGCCCAGGGCATCCACGAGCGCGCCGCCGGTGAAGGCGGCGATGGCAGTGAAGACCAGCTGGGCCGATAGCATCATCGAGGTGAATCCGGGAGACCGCGCGAGCACCGCCTCGGCGTACACGGGTAGCAGAGCGCGCGTGGGGCCGACGGCCAGATCCCCCAGGAACGATGCTGCCAGCAGCGCCCCGAACGCCGCCAGCCATTTGCGTCCCCCAAGGCCCGGGTGAAGGCTGCCACCCTTCCCGCCCGGGTCTCTGACCGAGGTCGAGACTTCGCCGCCTTGTTCCCCCACTCAGACAGTCCCCCACTCAGAGTCGGCTGAGCAGAGGCTCGCCGTCACGATGGATCATAGCAGCACCGAGGTCGGCGAGCATGGCAGAGTAGGGCCGACGCGGGTGGGCTGCTAACGCCAGTATTCACGCTGCCTTTACGGCTGTCTCACGCCCGGTTTACTGACCGGGGCTACCGGTGCCTGTAGAGTGACTCTATCTCATGCACAAGCGAACAGCGAAGGGGTGGATGTTGGCGGAGGCAGTCGTGAATGCGCCGGTCTGCGAGGCTGAGGCAAGTTCAGCGCCGGACGCGTCGGCGCTTTGGGATGAGTACGGGCGCACGCAGGCACCGGCCACCAAGGACCAGCTCGTGATGCACTATTCCTGGCTTGTGCGCCACGTGCTGAGCCGGCTGGCAATCTCCCTGCCACCCAGCCTCGACTATGGCGACTTGGCCGGTTGTGGGTACATCGCCTTAGTGGAATCCATCGACCGGTTTGAGCCAGAGCGCGGGTTCAAATTCGAGACGTATGCCGCGGTGAGAGTTCGGGGGAGCATTCTCGATGCCATCCGCTCCATGGACCTGGTGTCGCGGCCGGTGCGCCGCCGGATGCGGCAAATCGCCGAGGCCACTAACGACCTCTCACGGGAATTGCAGCGTCTGCCGACCGACCAAGAAGTGGCCGACCGGATGGGGTTCACTGTCGCCGAGTTGCGTGAGGCCTATCGTCACGGGGCCATGGCCGTGATCTCTCTTGATTCTGTCGCCGGGCGTGACCGCGAGGACGACGGGCTGGCGCTACATGAGTCGCTGGAGGACAGCGAGACTGCTGATCCTCTGGAAGAAGCGCTGCGTGCCGAACGCATCGATGCGGTTGCCGGTGCCCTGGCCAAGTTGGGCGAACGCGACCAGATCCTGCTCTCGCTCTACTACTACGAGGGCCTGAACATGCGCGAGATCGGTGAGGTGCTGGGCATCTCCGAGTCGCGCGTGTGCCAGGTCCACACCAAGGCGATCATCTACCTCCGCGGGCTCTTATCAGGGAGCGATGACAACCTGGCCGAACGCCGCATGCTGGGCAGCCGCCTGGCAATCCCTGCCTGAGCAGACGCCATCCCTCCGTCCCGGCAGTACGAAGGTACCTCTCCCCTTAGCGCCCTATGCGTAAAGTCAGCGTAAAGTCGCGCCCATCTTCTGCCGATACTCCAACCAGCAAGTGACGGGTCTCTAGCGACAGCGAGCGGGAGGCGGCAGGTGACAGGCGGAGCGGGCGACAGCGACTGGAATGGCGACTCAGATGAGGGTGCCGGCCGGCGGTCCGTGTTGCGTTTCGGCAGTGGCTCCCAGCCGGCTGCTCCCCTGCGAGCGGAACTGGTGGGCGGCCTCCGAGATGCGGTCCGGAACGGCACCTACGTCGTGGACTACCGCGCCGTGGCCGTCAGAATGCTGCCGGTGCTCTTCTCCCGGGGCATTTCGGCCTAAGAGTCGCCCACCTCGCCCGGTGGGTCGAGGGGCAGGAAGACGGTGAAGGTCGCTCCGGCCCCAGGAGGAGACTCCACCTCAATGCGTCCGCCGTGGTCGCGCACCACCGAGTAGGCGCCGTAGAGGCCCAGACCCAGCGCTTCCCCCGCCGGCTTGGTGGTGTAGAAGGGCTGGAAGAGCCGGTTCCGCTCGGCCGGGTCGATCCCCATGCCGGTATCGCTGATCGAGACGTACACCTCAGAGCCGTCGTGGCCGACTCCGGCCCGGATCGTGACGCGGCTCAGGTTGCCTTGGCTCGCCCGAATGGCGTCCCTGGCATTGAGGATCAGGCTCATCCAAACTGTCTTAAGCCGGTTGGAGCTGCCGGGCACCGGTGGCATGTCCTCACTCAGGTCGATCACGACCTCGATCCCTGCCTTCTGCAGCGGGTGGGCGAGCAACTGCAGCGCGTCCTGGATCGTCTCACTAACGTCAACCTCGGCGAGTTCGTCATCAGCGGGGCCGGAGAGGTCGAGTAGGTTCCGCACCGTGCGAGCGGCGCGGTTGGCAGCCCGAAGGATCATCGCCAGCGTCTCCGCGTTCGGGTCATCCGGGGCCATATCGAGGAGCAGGATCTCTGTGTTGCCGATGATCACCGTGAGAGGGTTGTTGACCTCGTGAGCCACGCTGCTGGCCAGTTGCCCCACGGACGCCATTCGACCGGACTCGGCCAGGCTGGCCTCAAGGCGTCGCCGCTCGGTGACGTCGCGCGCAAACACCACAACACGTCGCGCCACACCCTCCTCGTCCCGAATCGGATAGGCATCCACCTCGCGCCAGGCCGGTCCCTGGCCGTGGTCGACGTAGCAGAGGATGGTGGAGACGTGCTCCCCCCGCTCGATCGCCGTCTGCACGACGCAATGCTCGCACTGGCCCTCGCTTGAGTGGTACCAGTCCGAATAGACGGCACCGATCAGGGCGTCGCGACGCGCCCGGAGGAAGCGCGCCTCCGGCTCGTTGATGGCCACGATGGTGTCATTCCGGTCGACGATGTACATGCCGTCGGTGATCCCGTCGAACACCGCCGTTAGCGTCTGCGTGCTCTGTCGCAGGTCCTGGTAGGCCTTTTCGAGGTCACGATACAGGATCGCACTCTCGACCGCCGTCGCCGCCTGGTCGGCCATGGTCCGGATTAGGCGGAGATCGCCAGCGGTGAATGCATTGGGGAGGATGCTATCGACCCCAATCACGCCGACGGTCTTGCCCGCCGCCACCATGGGCACCGCGACGACGGAGTGGGCGGTGCCGACACTGTGTGAAGGGAACCCCAGGCGGAGGGTGTCATCCACCACCACCGGCTCGCCCCGGACGAGGCAGCCGTCGGCACACCACTGCCAGATCCCGGCGTCGGGCTCGCCCAGTTCCTCCGCTTCCGGCGGGGCCAGCGCCGACAGAGACGGGGCGCCCGATTGTCCGACGAGGTAGGAGAAGGAGTACCGTGCCAGCGGCATAGAGTCCACCAGAGACGTGGTGACAGCCTGCAGGACCGTCCGCTGGTCGAGGCTCGCGGCGACGGACCGGCTGACGGCCGCCACCGCCTCGGCTTCGCGCAGGCTCCGGACGGTCTCTTGGTACAGCCGCGCGTTGCTGAGGGCGGTGGCCGCTTGCGAGGCCACGATCTCCAACAGCCGCAGGTCCTCGGCAGAGAAGGCGCCTGGCCGGTCGGAGCCGAGCGACAAGACGCCTATGACCCGTTCTCCAGTCACCAGCGGTACTCCGAGGTAGGAGCCCAGCCAGGAAGCGGGCTCGCGCTCGCTGAAGTCGTCCGTTGGCGAGGAGGTCCGCACGTCGGGGATGAGCAGGGGCCGGCGCGTGCCGAGGATCGTCTGGGGGAAGAGCACGCTCATCCGGTACCGGTCGCCCGGGCTCGAGTCCGGCGGATCTTCTAGACCGACAACGCCCTCGAGCGAGGCTCCGTCGTCAGTGGTGAGGCGAACCTCGGCCGAGGCGGCCGCCGTCAGGCTGCGGGCAGACTCGAGCGTCGTGCTCACCGTCTGGCGCAGGTCCAGGCTGGAGTTCAGTGCTCGACCGAGGCGATAGAGAACCGTGATCTCGTCCGCTCGCTGGGCCTGGCTCTGCAGGCGGGCATTCTCCACCGCAAGCGCGCCCTGATCGGTCACCGTGGCCAGAACACGCAGATCACGCTCAGAGAAGGAGGCCTGGGTAGCAGGGGTGAGAACGAGGGCGCCGATGGCGCGTGAGCCGGTCCGCAGGGGGGCTGCTGCCAGCGAGCCGACGCCCTTGACTGCGGCTGGGCCTGCCAGCAGCACGGGCGAGAGCGACGAGCCCACGACAGAGGTGAGCCTGTCGGACCAACCAGCGGTGATCGCGGCACAGAGAGCGGGGTCGCCACTCTGTGCCCGCGGTAGCCAGGGTTGCGACTGCTCCTCGGAGAGGAACAGCACCGCGGCCGCCGCGGCGGGCACGTGACGCGTTGCCGCTCTCAGCAGGCCGTGGATGACCTGCTCCAGCCCATGGCCGGCCACTACGCCCCGGGCCGAGTCGGCGACGGCACGCATATCCCGTAGGGCGAGAGCCTGCTCGCGCCTGGAGTGAGCCAGCTCCAGGCGCGCTGCTACGGCGCTCGCCAGCACGTGGAGGCTGAGGAGCACAGAGCGAGCACCCAGCAACTTCGCCGGTCCCACCACCGTGAGACAGCCGAAATCGCTATCGCCGGCGACCATGGGCACGCAAACCAGGCTGTTCACACCCATGGCGGGATGGGTGATGAGGGCGCGACTCTCTCTCGCTACTGCCTCTATCGCGGCCACCGGCTCCGGCAGCGGTGGCTTGCGGGGGTCGATGACGCGGGTCGAGGGCCCCGTCAGGAAGATACTGGCCGTCTCCGCTCCCAAGGCCGTGCGTAGTCGTCGCGCCACCGACTCCAGGTTGCGGGCCCTTCCCAGATCGGCGGGGAGGGAGATGTGCAGGCCTAACAGGCGTTCGAGCAACTGGACGGCGGCGCCGTCCGCCGCACCCTCACCGCTATCCGTCGGCACGCTTCTCAAGACCTGCTCTAGGTGGGAGACGAGTTGCCCCGGCGAAGCCAGCAAAACCCGCGGGTGCCCAGTCCACTCGGGAGGACCGTCACTTGGGGCGTCCCCAGGCGCCACCACGACCACGTCCGGGTGACTGAGCAGCGCGCCGGCTAGCCTTGACCAATCGTCGCCATCCTCTCCCACCGACCCGAGGACCGCGATCGAGGGCGGCGATGAGTCGACGAGGTCGAGCGCCCGGGCGGGCGAGTCAGTCCAGCCGATGTGAAGGAGGGTGACTCCGCGCGCCGCCTGCGAGAGAGCCACCAGCGTGTCGGGGGCTATATCGACGGCAAGTAGGTTAGTCGCTAGGCCGGGTTGGCCGACCACGAGCCGCCACCTCTATGCCTTGAGACTGTAGCCATGTCTTGACACGGTCACCAGGTAGGTGGGGTGGGATGGATCCGGCTCGATCTTCCCGCGGAGGTTACGCACGTGCATCCGAACGAGGTCGGGACTGCCGGTGTCGGTGGGGTAATCCCAGACCTCCTGCAGCAGGCGGTGCGTCGAGAACACCTCGCCGGGATGGGCCATGAAGTGGTAGAGCAACTCGAACTCTATGGGCGTCAGCAGGGCCGTGCGATCCCCGACCTGAACCTCATAGGTCTTGGTGTTGAGCCCTATGTCGCCCACCCGAATGAGCCCATCGGCAGCGGCCGGGGCTGCCGTGGCGCCGGCCCGCCTCATGATAGCTTGCATGCGGAGGTCCAACTCCTGGACGCTGAACGGCTTGGTCATGTAGTCGTCGGCGCCTAGCTGGAAGCCCTGGATGCGGTCTTCAGTCCGGCCGCGAGCGGTGAGAAACAGTATGGGGGTATCCGAGAGAACGGGATCATCCCGCAGACGCCGACACACCTCGAAGCCATCCATCCCAGGCATCACGATGTCCAGGATCACCACGTCGGGCCGGACCTGGCGGGCCTGCTGGATGCCCTGAACGCCGCTGAGGGCGAGGAAGACCGTGTGGCTGCGGCGGAGGGCGTTCTCTATTGTCTTGGCCACATCCGGATCATCGTCGACCACGAGCACGCGCAAAGTCAGCCTCCCATACTGGCCAGCTGCTGATAGACCGGGATCCTGGCCGCCAGTCTAGCACGCCCGCCATCGATGGCAAGCGACCCGGGAGGTGAGCGACGAGGGGGATCCCGCGTCGACATCACACGCGGGCCAGAGAGATTGTGACACGGTGAACGAATTCCGGTTCGGTTGTCGCGGAGGCGGTTCTGTGATATAGTCGCGGGCGCGGCGGGCGGACTTCGGCCGCGGTGGAGTGGGTGATGAAGATCGATCGGGGCACACTGCGTGCGCTGGCTGTGGCCGCGCAACTGGGGACCTCGATCGCTGCTTCGCTCGGGCTGGCCATGGGCGGAGGCTTCCTACTGGACCGCTGGCTAGGCACAGAACCTGTCTTCCTGCTCCTGGGCATTGTGGTAGGCCTGGGGGCAGTCTACTACACGCTACGAGACCTGAGCGTGCAGTTCGGCAAGAGCCAGGGCGGGGAGAGGTCATAGCCGTCCGGCACGGCCTGCATCGACGACGGAGGTCGGGACTTGCACATCACGCTTGCACCAGAGCCCATCTTCCAGGTGGGACCGCTGGTGGTCACGAATACCATGGTGACCAGCGCCCTGGTGGTGCTTATCCTGTCCGTCGTGGCCGTGATCTACCGCTCGGTGATAACCGCCGAGAAGCCGGGGCGGTTTCAGAGCGTGGTAGAGTGGGTGCTCGGCTACGTGCTGGGCCTGTGTGAGCAAACCGCGGGCAAGGCGCTGGGCCGTCGCATATTCCCGCTCGTGGCCACGTTTTTCATCTTCATTCTAAGTGCGAACTGGATTGGTCTCCTCCCCGGGTTCCACTTCATCACGGTCACCAACTCCGAGGGTTTCGCCGTGCCGCTGCTTCGCAGCGCCAACAGCGACTGGAACATGACGGCGGCGCTGGCACTGGTGGCGGTTGTGACGGTGCAGGTGATGGGAGTGCGGGAACATGGGGTCAAGGGCTACCTGAAGGAGTTGGCCACACCGCCGCTGCTGGCGCCCATTCACGTCGTCTCCGAG
Organism: Anaerolineae bacterium; assembly: GCA_012719195.1. Lineage (GTDB taxonomy): Bacteria > Chloroflexota > Anaerolineae > DRVO01 > DRVO01 > Ch71. The sequence goes on from JAAYAV010000091.1 coordinate 15,907, forward strand.
CTCTCGCACGTCATCTCGCTCTCCGGCCGACTCTTTGGCAACATCTTCGGGGGCGAGGTGCTGATGCTGGTGATGTACACACTGGTGCCGTACGTCGTTCCCGCAGTCTTCATCGGCCTGGAGATGTTCTTCGGCTTCATTCAGGCGCTTATCTTCACGGTGCTTACGATTGTCTACATCGCGTTGGCGGCGGCGCCGGCGCATGAGGAAGCAGCCTAGCCAGGGGGGCGGTGCCCGGCGAATCACCACATGGGGGTAGCGGTACTAATGGAGCAAGAGGGGTTGATCAAGCTGGCCGCCAGCCTGGCCATCGGTCTGGGCTCGCTGGGGCCGGCGGTAGGGATCGGCTATGCGGTGGGCAAGGCCATGGAGGCCATTGGGCGCAACCCAGAGGCTGAGAACGCGGTGCGCAGCACCATGATCATCGGCGCGGGTCTGGCCGAGGCGGTGGCCATCTACGCCTTCGTCATCGCTCTCATCCTCGCGCTCGTTGTCTGATCCCTCAGTGAAGCGGACGAGAGTCCGGAGACCGGGGAGCTAGTATGGGCGCACTTGGCTTCGATCTGGGAAGCATCCTCTGGCAGCTAGTAGCCTTTGGGATACTTCTCTTTGTGCTGTACAGGTTCATGTACCGGCCGACACTAGCCATGCTGGACGCCCGGGCCGAACGAGTCCGCCAGGGGTTGGAGCAGGCAGAAGACGCCCGACGCCAGTCTGACGCTGCCCGCCTTGAGTTCGAGCGGACGCTGGATGAGGCCAGGAAGCAAGGGCAGCAGGTCGTCGCGGAGGCGACGAAGTCGGCTGAGCGGGCGCGCCAGGACATCGAGGCGCAGGCGCGTCTCGAGGCAGAGAGGGTGCTGGAAGAGGCGCGGCAGCGGATTGAGAACGAGCGCCGGCAGGCTCTGGCCGCCGTCCATGACGAGATCGTGGACCTGTCCATCGAGGCTACCCGGAGGGTGTTGCGCCAGGGCATCGACGAGGACATGCAGCGGCGGCTAGTCGGCCGGTTCCTCCAGGAGGAGTCGGGAGACGGCGTCAATGCCGGATAGCAGTCTCGTCGATGCCTACGCTCGGGCGGTTCTGTCTTCGGCCTTGGATCGGTGGGTTGTCGGGCTCGAGACCCTTAGGGACGGTCTCCGCCACGATGACGCTGCCCGCGGCGCTCTGGCCGACACCAGCCTGCCCTTCGAGGCGCGGCACGAAGCCGCCGAGAAGCTCTGCGGCCCCGAGTCTCAGACGGAACTGATGAACTTGGCTCACACTCTTGCCGAACGAGGACATCTCGACCTCCTGGATGACCTCATTGCGCACCTCAGGCGTCTCTCACGCTACGGGCCTGAGGCGGTGGTGGCCTTGGTCACGAGTGCGGTCCCGCTGGACGAAGAAACCAAGGGCAGCATCACTCGGCGCCTGACCGACGAGTACGGGCCGAGGTTGGCGGTGGAATGGAAGGTTGACCCGGCCATACTTGGAGGGCTGGTGATCCAAGTGGGCGACCGCTTGATGGACGACAGCGTGGCCACGCGCCTGGAGCGGCTTCGCAGGACGCTTCGCGGGAGAGAGTAGGCTCCGGTTTGTGTTGCCGCAGCCCGGCCGGATGGCCACAGTTCGGCAACGTATGTGGGAGGGTCTCCTAAGTGCTGAGAACGGATGACATAGTCGCCTCAATCCGGCGCCAGATCGACGACTTCCAGCCGCCGCCGCTGCGAGCCGACCTGGGATCTGTGCGCCACGTGGGCGACGGCATCGCCTATGCCGACGGGCTCTCCGGAGCCATGGCGGGTGAGATGGTGCAGTTCAGCGACGGGACCTACGGCATGATCCTCAACCTGGAGACGCATCAGGTCGGGATCATCATTCTCGGCGATGGCGGCCACATCGAGGAGGGCGACTCGGTCCGCGGCACGGGCCGTGTCATCGACGTACCGGTGGGCGAGGCGCTCCTGGGTCGGGTAGTAAACGCCCTGGGACAGCCGGTGGACGGGAAGGGGCCGATCCGGGCGGACGAGCATTACCCGGTGGAGCGGACTGCCCCCGGCATCGTGCAGCGGACCAACGTAGATACACCCGTGCAGAGCGGCCTGAAAGTGGTTGATGCTGTCATCCCAATCGGCCGTGGCCAGCGCGAGCTCATCATTGGTGACCGGCAGACGGGCAAGACTACCATCGCGGTGGACACGATCCTCAACCAGAAGGGTAAGGACCTTGTCTGCATATATGTGGCGATCGGTCAGAAGCAGGCGAACATTGCCCATGTCGTAGCGACGCTCGAGGAGTATGGCGCCCTGGCCCACACCATCGTGGTGAAGGCTTCCGCGTCCGATCCGGCGGCGGTGCAGTACCTCGCGCCTTACGCCGGGTGCGCCATGGGCGAATACTTCATGGACCGCGGCATGGACGCGCTGGTGGTCTACGACGACCTCCTCAAGCACGCCTGGGCCTATCGCGAGCTCTCGCTGCTGCTGCGGCGCCCGCCGGGACGAGAAGCCTTCCCGGGAGACATCTTCTACCTGCACTCCCGGCTCCTGGAGCGGGCGGCGCGCCTCAACGAGGAGAACGGTGGCGGCAGCCTGACGGCGCTGCCGATCGTCGAGACGCAGGAAGGTGACATCTCCGCCTATATCCCAACCAACATCATCTCCATCACCGATGGGCAGCTGTATCTGGAGTCGGACCTCTTCTACTCCGGCATCCGGCCGGCAGTGAACCCGGGCCTGTCCGTGTCTCGAGTGGGAGGCGATGCGCAGACTCCGGCCATGCGACAGGTGGCGGGCCGCCTTCGCCTGGAGTTGGCGCAGTTCCGCGAGCTGTCAGCCTTCGCTCAGTTCGGCTCTGAGCTCGATGTGGCGACGAGGGCGCAGCTTGATCGCGGCCTACGCCTGACTGAGCTCCTCAAGCAGGGGCAGCACCAGACGATGGCGCTGGAGGACCAGATACTGGTGCTGTACGCCGGCATCCATGGGTACCTGGATGACGTGGCCGCGGAGAGGGTGCGTCGCTTCGAGTCCTCCCTGTTGGAGTTCGCCCGCAGTTCACACCCTGAGCTGATGGGGATTCTCTCCACGGGGGACAGGTTGACCGAAGAGGTGGAGAGCAAGATCCGCGCGGCGATAGACGACTTCAAAGCAATCGGGATCTACTAGACCCGGTGGCCAACGTCCGCGAGATCGCCCGCCGCATAACCACCGTCCGGAACCTGGCCCAGGTGACCCGGGCCATGCAGATGGTGTCGGCGTCACGCATGCGCAAGGCTCAAGAACGCGTCCTGGCGGCCCGGCCCTACGCCACGAAGACGACGGAGCTGCTGCGGCAGCTGGCCGCCGCGCAGGATCAGGAGGAAGTCGGCCATAGGCTGCTCCACTGCCGCCCGGTTGAGCGCGTGGCGATGGTGGTGGTCGCGTCCGACAGGGGGCTCTGCGGCAGCTACAACACCAACGTCATCCGCGCGGCGCTGCGCTACGCAAAAGGCCTGAAGGCAAGCGTGGGCTATGTCGCCGTTGGTGTCGAGGCGCGGCGCAGTATCCTAGCCGCCGGCGGCGACTTGCTGGCCGAGTTTGAGGGCA
>JAAYAV010000008.1 GCA_012719195.1 Anaerolineae bacterium
CGCTGGACGTGGATGGCGTGGTGCTGCTGGACTACCTGGCCGTGGCCGACGAACACCGGAACCGGGGACTGGGTCGGGCCCTACTGGAGTACATGTGCGGTCTGTATGGGGCCCAGGGCGACGCCGGCGGGATCCTGTTGGAGGTGGAGTCGGACCAATGGGGCACCGATGAGGAGCGCTATCTGCGGTCCCGGCGAATAGCATTCTACCGGCGCAACGGTGCCGTGTCCTTACCTCTGGCTGGGCATCTGGAGATGCCGGGCACCGATGGCACCAGCCTGATTTACACCAAGCTTCTCTGGCTTCCCTTGGCTGACCGCCCGCCGGTAGGCGAGCGCCTGCGCGCCTGCCTGCTCTCCTTCCTTAGGTACTGCTACGGCCTCCAGGAGGGTGATCCGCGGACGGAGGCGGCGCTGAGCCTGCTGCCGGACTAACGATTGGCTGCCGCAGGCAATACCGCATTGGGTTGCTCCTTTATTAGAGTTGACCTTTTCGACAAATAGCTGTACATTATGGGTTGTAAGGTGCAAGCGTTGGAGGAGGCTTCATGGCTATAGAGAATACAGCTGGCATGCTGGGTTGCGGAGCGGGCGAGTTGTCCGATGTGGCCCGGGAGCTCGAAGGGCTCGTCCAGCGGCTACTCATTGCGGAGCAGAGCGAGTTCTCGGAAGAGACCGCCAGCTTCGGCCTGACTGTTCCCCAGTTCGTGACGCTGTCGGCCATCGAGAACTTTGATGAGGGCCGGGAACGCATGGGGCGCATTGCCGCCATGGCCCATCAGTGCTCGGCAACGATGACGGGCATCATCGACCGGCTGGAGAACATGGCGCTGGTCCAGCGCGTCAACAACCCCAACGACCGTCGCTCCGTGTTGGTGGAGTTGACCGATGCGGGGAGGCAGCGGCTGGAGGAAGTGCGGTCGGTGCGGCGCCGTCGGCTGGAGAGTGTGTTGGCCCGGCTTAATGCCGAGACGAGGGCGCAAATGTGCGGCGCGCTGGCTCAGTTCACCGAGGCGATAGAACAGGCCGAGTAGGCCAGCGCCTGCTTCGAATAGGAGTACCGGCCCGGGAGGGTCCGCCGGCTAGAGCAACGACAACTGCTCCGGTGGTTCCTCCCGGGCTTCCGTTTCCTCGGTAACGGGGATATCCTCGCCGTTGGCCAGGATCCGCGCCAGGATCTGGAAGTCCGCCTCCAGGTCGTCCTTCACCCGGGGCTGCCGGAGGGCCGCCGCCGGGTGGAGCAAGGGTACCAGGAGGCGCCCGCCGACGCGACGAGGCTGACCGTGGATGCGGGTGATGGAGTAGCCCGGCCCCAGGAACTCCGTCATGGAGAAGCGACCGAGGGTGACCACGATGGTGGGATTGATGAGTTCCACCTGCCGAGAGAGGTAGGGCCGGCAGGCGGACAACTCCTCCGGCTCCGGGTCGCGGTTGCCGGGCGGCCGGCACTTCACCATGTTGGTGATGAAGACGTCGCTCCGATCCAGACCGATTCCTTCCAGCAGCCGGTCCAGCAGGCGGCCGGCAACCCCCACGAACGGTAGTCCTTGCTTGTCCTCGTGCGCTCCCGGCCCCTCGCCCACGAACATCAGGCGCGCTTCCGGGTCGCCCGCTCCGGGGACGGTGAAGGTGCGGGTGAGGGCCAGGCGGCACAGTTGGCAGTGCTGGATCTGCTTGTGCAGGGCGGACAGGTCGGTGGGTAGCTCGGGCATGGGCGTCTCCTCCAGCGCGGCGGGCGGCGGAAGGCTCTGGCGGCGGGCCTAGCTGGCGGCTCCGGCGGCGGGATTCTTGTCCGGCGTGGGGCTACGGGCCAGCCGCTGCATCAGGTTGCGCCAGAGCGCGTCGAACCGGGCGGCGTAGGCCTCGCCGTCGATGGAATCCACCCCCATGAGCAGGGCGTCCTCGTGGTTATCGCGGTAGTAGCGGCGTCGGCGACCGGTAGGCTCGAAGCCGTACTTGCGGTAGAGGCGCTGGGCGGTCAGGTTGGACAGCCGCACCTCCAGGGTGGCGCTGGTGGCCCGCCGCTCCATGGCCTCCGCCAGCAGGCTGGCGAACAGGTACTCTCCCAGGCCCAAACCGCGGAAGTCGGGGTGCACCCCGATGGTAGACACGTGCGCCTCGTCCTCGATGAGCCAGTAGCCGCAGAAGCCCACCACCCGTGGATTGCCCCTAGCGGATGGCGGCACTTGCTCTACCACCAGGTAGCGTGCGGGACCGTTGTAGCTCAGGTCGCGCCGGTAGGTCTGCGCCGGCCAGGGGAGAGGGAAGCAAAGCTTCTCCACTGCCACCACCTGGTCCACATCGTCCAGCGCCATGGGCCGGACCCGATAGGTGGCGGTAGCGATGGGGGAATCAACCAACCACGCCCCCTTGCGGCTGGAGGTAGACCGGGGATACGGCGGGAGCGTCGGGCTCATTGCGGGACAAGCGGCGGTAGGCGATCTCGGCCAGATATGAGGCGCGACGGAGCCCCTCGGCCGGCGAGGCGATCACCGCTGTGGCGCCGAGGGCCTGCTGGACGGCGGCCGTCTCTTCCTCGTAGAGCTCACCGCAGAAGAGCGTCCGCTCCCGCACTTCCGCCACCAGGTCCTCGAGGCGACCCAGGGCGATGTCGCCCTCCTGGTGCCAGCGCCGGTGATGCCAGCGAAAGTCGGCCCAGCAGAGGCGGCCGCGTCCGGCCTGGATGACGGCGCGCACCGGCAGATGTCGGGTGGACTGGCCGTAGGCGGTCACTTCCAGCGTGGGAACGGCAACGAGCGGAACGGCGAGCGCCAGCGCCAAGCCCTTTACCAGCGACATGCCGATGCGCACGCCCGTGAATGAGCCCGGCCCCTGCGTTACGGCCAGGGCCGTGAGGTCGTCCGGGCGTGTCTGGGCGCGTTCCAGCAACCGGTCGACGGTGGGCAGCAGCTCGACGGTGTGATTGCCTCTAGTGGTCCAGGTCTCCTCCGCCAGAAGCCGCGCGGGAGACCAGAGGGCCACTCCGGCAACGGAGGTGGCGGTGTCAACAGCCAGGATAAGATCCATACTAGCAGGCAGTATACGAAACCGGCGATAGCGGTGTCAACGCTAGGATCGGCTTTGTGGCGGGCAATTCGGCGGCGATTCCGCCGCCGATCGGCGCAATCCGGTTTTCACAAGACATAACACGCTGCTATAATCCGCCTGGCCTGCCAGCAGCCCATTCCCGAGTCGTCCGGTCGGCCGCAACTGGAGAGTCCCGCTCCCCATGGACCTACTAGTCCGTTTGAGTCCGATAGAGCCCTGGCGCTCACCGGTGCTGATGCCGCCCTCGCGGCCCAGCGCCTACTACGCGCTTCTGGCCGCCAGCCTGGCCCTGGTGGTATTCGCGCTGATCCGGTCGCGCCGGGCGCACCTGGTGCAGTACTGGCCGTTGGGGCGGGCGCTGCTGCTGGCGTTGCCGGCACCCTTGCTCTCGCTGCTTCTGGTGCTGCAACTCTGGCCGGGAGACTACTCCTGGCTTACCGGCGGCGCCGGCGTCCGGGTCCCGCTTGTCGCTCTGGTGGCGGTCAGTCTGGCGGCCACGCGAGGGCGTCCCCTGGAGGTGGCGCTGGTGGGGCTGGCATCCTCGGCCGGGGTGGCGCTCTGGCATAGCCACAGTCCGCTGACCTTCCTGGAGGGCGCCTACTACGGCGTCATCCTCAACTCGTTGCTCACCCAGTCGTACCGGGGGCAGCCCTACTCGCTCTTGCGCCAGCCCGCCTTTGCCGCGCCCCTGGCGGCACTGGCGACCTGGCCGGTGCTGCTGCTCTCCAGCCACTCGGTCACGTTCGGTCCCTTGCTGACCGGCCTCTTCACGGCCGCAAACCGGTCGTTCTTGGAGGTCGGCCTCTTTGTGGTGCAGGCGGGCCTGGCGGGGCTGCTGGTGCAGTCCCTGTACCTGGCCGGCATGCGGCGACCGGTTCCCGTACCCTCGCGGCCGGGGCCGCATACGCGTAGCATGCGCGCCCGGCTGCTGGCTGCCTACCTTCCCGTGGCCGCGCTCTGTCTTCTGGCAGTGCTGACGCTGCTCATCAACTCCGCCATCGGTAGCGCCAGCCGTTGGGCCTTCGACGAGGCTGCGCGCGACGCCAGCAGCGCCGCGCAGCGCCTGGCCCGCGCCCTGGAGCAGGGCCAGGAGTCGCTGCGCCTGCTTTCTGCCGAGGCGGATCTGGGCCCGCCGGGCGAGGCAGAGGCTCTGGAGCTGTACCTGCGTCTACACCGCGACCTCTCGGCGCTGCTGCTGGTCCGCGGAGGCGAGGTGGTGGCCGGGGCGACGCCCGAGAGTGAACCGGGTGTCCTTACCCCGCTGGAGCAGGAGGCGCTGGCCGACTTAGCTCCCCAGGCGGAAGCGGTGACTTCCATGCACCGGGACGAAGGCGGTCCGCTCATCTCTCTCATCTCGGCCGAGGGACCGAGCGGTCGTCTGTTGGGCCGCATGCGTCCGCCCACGAGCCAGGTCTGGCAGGACATTGTGGGCGACCTGCAGTGGACTGTCGACGCGGGCAACGGCTTCGTGGTGGACGAGCAGCGGCGCATTTTGGCCCACCCGGACGCGACATACGTCCTCACTATGTGGGATGCTCGGCCCCGCTACGCTCGCGTCTACGCCACCGGCACCGGGGCAGCCTACGATGCGCCCGACAGCGCCGGCGTACGGCACCTGGTCTACGTTCTCCCCATCGGCGGCTACCCCTGGCAAGTGGTGATCGAGGTGCCGACCGAGGTCGTCTACCGGCAGGCGATAGACCTGGCCCTGCCCAGCCTGCTGTTGACCGTTGCCCTGGCCGCCATCGGTACCTTACTGGTGCTGGTGGCTGCCTGGCGGTACTCGCGCCCGCTTACGCGACTGGCCACGGTGGCCGGGGAGATCGCCGCCGGAGACCTGACGGTGCCGGCCGACGTGGGCGGCCACGACGAGATCGGGCATCTGGGCCGCTCCTTCGAGGAGATGCGCCTGGCCCTGCAGAGACGGCTGAATGATCTCACCATGCTGCTGGACGTCACCCAATCGGTGTCGGCCAGCTATGCTTGGTCCTTCCGCCCCATTCTGGAGGCGGTGAACACCGGCACCGATGCCGTCGCTTCCTGCCTCTGCCTAGTTGAGTCGGGACTGTCTCGGCCGGTGGCGCGGGAGGGCAGCTTCGAGGGCTGGCTGGACATCCTCCCCGGGATGGAGCAGGTGGCACGCGAGGCCCAGCGCCAGCGACGGCCGCTGCCGGTGAGCAGTGTGGTGCGCTACTTCCGTGGCGTGAGCGGCCAGACCCTGGCCGCGGAGGCGCGGTCGGCCGTGTGCATGCCTTTGGTGGCGGGCGAGCGCGACGTGGGGGTGATGTGGGCCGTCTACTCCCAGCGCCGTCATCTGGACGACCAGGACATCCGCCTGCTGCACACGCTGGCGGCCCAGGCCGCCGTGATCTACGAGAACAGCCGCCTCCTCACCGAGGCGCAAAGCGAACGCGGCCGCCTACGCGCCATTCTGGCCAGCACCGCCGACCCTATTGTGGTGGTGGACCAGGACGGAGGGCTGGTACTGGCGAACCCATCGGCGGAGCGCATCCTGCAGTTGGGCGCCGACGCTCGCGGGCCCAAGCGGACCCGCGCCCTGCAGGACCCGGCGCTGCGCGTGCTGGTGGACATGCCCTTGCGCCAGTCGTGCGTGACGCGCGAACTGCACTTGGACAGCGGAGTCACCATGTCGGCCGCCGTTTCTCCCATCGCCCTGGAGGACGGGGGCAGCAGCGGCCGAGTCATCGTCCTGCGGGACGTGACCGAACTCAAGCAGCGGGAACGGGAGCAGGCCGACCTGGTGACGCACCTCTCGCGCCACGTGCGCGAGCCGCTGCGCCAACTACTGGGCTACGCTATCATCATCCGCCGCATGGGTGACCTCACTCCCCGGCAAGCCGACGCGCTGGAGCGCATCGAGCGCAACACCCGGCCCATCCAGATGTTGCTCGATAACCTGGTGGACCTCAACAGCATCGAGCGTGGAGAAGGGGTGCATCTTGAACCCTGCGGCGTTCCCGGAGCCGTGGAAGCGGCTCTCTCCGCCCTCCGTGCGGAGTTCGACCGCCGGGGCCACAACCTGCGCCGTTCCCTGCCCAGCAACTCCTCCGTCGTCTATGCGGACAAGAACCTGCTGGTGCGCGCCATTCATTGCCTGGCCGATAACGCCGCCAAGTACACCGCCGGCGGCGGCACCATCGGGGTGCAGGTCTTCGGCGAGGACGAGGGCGTCGTCATCGCCGTCACGGACACGGGCATCGGCATCAGCCCGGCAGAGCAGATGCGCATCTTCGATCGCTTCTACCGCGTGGACCGGCCGGAAGTGCACGAGGTGCCCGGCCATGGACTGGGCCTGCCCATCGTCAAGGCCATTGCCGACTGGCATGGCGGCCGCGTCTGGGTGGAGAGTGAGCCCGGGCACGGTAGCCGCTTCTGCCTCTGGCTGCCCAGCCCGCCGGGGTCACGCTAGGGCACGCGACCATCCGGGGCGGGCGGGCCCCTTACCGGACCGATCAGGCGAGGTGAGCCGTGAGTCTTCAGATAGGTATCGTCGGGCTTCCGAACGTCGGCAAGAGCACCCTCTTCAACGCTCTCACTCGGGCCGGCGCCGCCGTGGCCCCCTATCCCTTCACCACCATCGACCCCAACGTGGGCGTGGTGCCGGTTCAGGACGAGCGGCTGGACTGGTTGGCCGAGAACGTGCGGCCGGAGCGGGTGGTGCCGGCGGCGGTCGAGTTCGTGGACATCGCTGGGTTGGTGCGGGGGGCCCACCGGGGCGAGGGCCTGGGCAATCAGTTCCTGCACCACATCCGCACCGTTGACGCCATCGCCATGGTGCTGCGCCGCTTTGAGGACCCCGACATCCCGCACACCTCCGAAGTCATAGACCCGCTCGAAGACTTGGAAACGGTGGACACGGAGCTTGTGCTGGCCGACATGGCCACGGTGGAGCGACGCATGGAGCGGGTGCGCACCGAGACCAAGGCTCACCCGCGCGACGCCGCCGACCAGTTGGCCCTGCTGGAACGGCTGGCGGCTCACCTGAATGAGGGGCGTCCGGCGCGCACCTTCCCGCGCGAGGAAGGGGAGCAGGAAGTCCTCAACGAGCTGTTCCTCCTCAGTGAGAAGCCGCGCATGTATGTAGTCAATGTGGGCGAGGAGCAGCTGGACCGCGTCGAAGCACTGGTAGCGCCGGTGCGCGCTCGCGCCGAGGCCGAGGGCGCCCCGGTGGTGGCTCTATGCGCCCGCCTGGAGGCGGACCTGGCCGACTGGGAGCCGGACGAGGCGGCGGAGTACCGGCGCGACCTGGGTCTGACCCGATCCGGCCTGCAAGCGGTGGTGCGCACTGCCTTTGATCTGCTACACCTGATCTCCTTCTTCACCATCGTGGGAGGCAAGGAGGCCCGCGCTTGGGAGGTCGAGCGCGGTACTGCCATCGTCAGGGCGGCGGGCAAGATCCACAGCGACATGGAACGGGGCTTCATCCGCGCCGAGGTCATCGCCTTTGACGACCTCAAAGCGGCCGGCACCATGGCCCAAGCGCGCGAACGCGGCGTCCTGCGCATTGAGGGGCGGGACTACCTGGTGGCCGACGGCGACGTGGTGCAGATCCGGTTCAACGTGTGA
>JAAYAV010000502.1 GCA_012719195.1 Anaerolineae bacterium
ACGAGGCGCCCGAGGAGGGGGAGAATGAACCGTAGGCTGCAGCTCACGTTCTCACTACTGCTGTGTCTGGCCGCCTTAGCGCTGGTGTCGCTCCCGGTCTTCGCTGAGGGACCGGCATTCTTCCCGCGCAACGACATGGCGCCCACGGGCCCCTACGCCCTGGACGCCACCGTCTCCATGCTGGGAGAGCATGAAGTTGCCCTCCGCAAACACGCGGCCGTGGTCGGGTCGGCTGCGGCCACCAACGCCTCGCCCGCGGGCCTGCCTGCTGTGATCGGCGAGGGGATCTCGGTCAATGTCTCCGACATGGGCCTCAACGAGAACTACAGCGAAACCTTCATGGTGGTCATGGACGGGATCCACGGGATCATCCTGGTGGAGAAGTCCGCCTACGACAGCTTCGACGGGACGAACTACTACTTCCCCAACCCCCTGGGAGACGACAGCGAGCCCTGGCTTCGCACGCAGGACGTCATCAGCCAGGAGCAGCTGACCTACCTGCTGGACCAGTTCGACACCGTGATCTACCCCACCGATACGGCCATGTTCGGCCAACCGCTGCCCCGAGGGGACGAGGGCCAGAAGGTTTGGATCCTCATCCACAACATCCGCGACGAGGCCTACTACAACCCCGCCGCTGAGTCCTATGTTGCCGGCTACTTCTCCGCCAGCGAGGACGCCGTCAACAACAAGAACATGATGCACATCGACTCCTACGACTGGGACAACCGCACCGGCCCCGGCGGCACGCAGCCCTACCTCTATGAGGGAGTCTTCGCCCACGAGTTCCAGCATCTCATCCATTTTGATCAGGACCCCGACGAGGAGTCCTGGGTGGATGAGGGTCTGGCCGATATGGCCGCCTTCTTCTGCGGCTACGGGCATCCGTCCGGCCACATCGCCTACTACATGGTTTACCACCCCAATACATCGCTCACCTTCTTCGGTGACGGCCTGGAGAGCTACGGCGCCAGCTACCTCTTCCAGCTGTACCTCTATGAGAAGTACGGCGGGGCCGCCTTCTCCTCTGCCCTGGTGCAGGAGCAGGCCAACGGCATCGAGGGCGTCCAGAACACCTTGGCGGCTCTGGGGCACCAGGTGAGCTTCGGACAGGTGTTCGACGACTGGACCATCGCCAACTACGCCGACGACACCCGCAAGGCCGGTGGCAAGTACGGCTACGACACCCTCGAGATCGGCACCATGGATACCTGGGGCTACAGCATCCCTTACGCGCTCGAGAACATGTGGTGGGGCCCGCCCGACGAAGCCCCCATTGACATTCCGTCGCAGTGGTTCGGAGATCCGCAGCCCTATACCGCCCAGTACTACCGCTTCACCAACCAGAAAGCGGCCACCGAGTACCTGGACGGACAGGACTTCGCCGGCACGCCCGACCCGGACGGCACCCTCCTCTGGTACTCCGGCGCGGAGGCATGGGCCTGGCGCAGTGTCTCCCGGGGCTTCGATATCCCGGCCGGAGGCGCCACGCTCACCTTCAACACCTTCTACGACATTGAGGAGGACTGGGACTACGGCTACGTCGAGGTGTATGACCACAACGACGACCAGTGGTACACCCTCCCGGCCCTGGGCACGGTGGATTACCTGGCTCAGCCGCAGGACAACCCAAACACCCCTAACCACCGCGAGCCGGCCGCTTACGCCTACGCCTATGCCCCCGAGTCCCGCTGGAACGCCTTCACCGGCAGCAGCGGAGGCTGGATTCCGGTGGAGATGGACCTGACGCCCTTTGCCGGGCACACCATTGACTTGTACTTCACCACCTGGCAGGACGGCGCCTTCACCCTGCAGATGATGTACGTTGACGATATCGCCATACCGGAGATCGGCTTCTACGACGACGTGGAGGCGGGGGTGGCCGACTGGTCGTCTAGCGGCTGGACCGTGACCGACGGCAAGTTCGCCAACGGGTTCCAGGTCGTCACGGTGGAGACCAAGGGCGTGAGCACGGCCCAGTTCCCCGAGCCGGCGGGCAACAGCGCCATGCCCGTGCACGGGGTGCGCACTCTGACCACCGATCCGATCACGCAGGTGGGTTCGGCCAAGGTGCCGGCGACGCCGGCCAAGTCCGGCCGGGTGCAGGTGGCCATCGTCAGCAACCACGCCCACCACATACTCTTGTCGGACTACCTGTTCAGCGTGCGGTAGCCGGCTACGTCAGCGAACCCAAGGGAGGGGCACAGGCCCCTCCCTTTCGCGTCTCTGTCGCCTTACCGCCGTCGAAGGCGGGCCGGGAGTCAGTGTTTGGGCACCGGCGTGATGCGGCTGGTGTCAACGTTGCCGAGTTCCTTTGGCTGGCTCGGATTGCCGTCCTGCACCGTTCGGTCCACGTCCTTGCCGCCGTCCGTCGCCCGCTCCTCGCACGCCACCGCATTCCCCCTCTTATCGGTGTGGTAGATGTACTCCTCGCCGGCGACCTCGATCGCTACCTCGTACCCGGGCGTTATCACCTGAGCGTAGACCATCCCCGGCTGCGGGCAGCCCAGGCTCGCGTCCGGCCACTCGCGCGCGGTCACCGACTTCACCCTCACCTCGGCGCCGTCGGGCAGTTCCAGCCGCTCGGCCAGGTGGGCCGCTGCCGCTAACAGGGACGGCTCCGCCTGGCTCGGCGCGGCGGCCAGGCCCTGCACCGTCACTACCGGCGTCGGTGCGGCGGTGGGCTTGGGCGTGCCTGTTGAGGCGGGCTGGGGGGTGTTGGACGGGCTAAGCGTGGCCGAGGGCGTTGGGGTAACCGTCGCCGGCAGAGGCAGGCTCCCGCAGGCCGCCGTCAGCATGGCGAAAGCGATGATTCGCAGCACTTTCACTCGCACTCTCCACCTCCCCCGCGCGGTCTTATCCCTAGGACGCTGATCCAGCGTAGCCGGTTCCCCGGCGCAGCGCTACCCGCGCCGCTTTGACGGAATCGGACGGAGCCGTCATGCTTAATGGCGCGATTGGGCCGCCCTCACAGTCTATCCTTGCCGGCGGCTCTGCTCGATCCTATCGGGAGGCGATGTTGTATGAAGCGATTGTTGGCAGTGACCCTGGTTCTGGCGTTCTCTGTGCTGCTTTCGGCCTGCGGCTCGACGGCCGCGCCGACCGCTACCGTCGTTCCGGCGCCGGCCACCGCGGCGCCAACGGCTGCGCCGACGCTCGCGCCGACTGACGCGCCGGCGGCAACCGCTGCCCCGGTGGCGGCACCGGACACCTCCGACGCCGAAGGCGACCCCGCATACGGCGCCGAGCTCTTCGCGCGGAACGGCTGTTCCGGCTGCCACGGCGCCCAGGCGGGCGGCGGCGGCGGTCCTGCCCTGGCGGGACGGGGGCTCGATGTGGAGTTCGTGCTCGAGAAGGTGCGCGCGGGCCCGGGCGGGATGCCCGCGTTCTCCAGCGACACGATCTTCGACTCTGACGTCTACGACATCGTAGCCTGGCTGTCCACCCTCTAGGCCTGGGAGCGAACCAGATAGCAGCAGTGCTTTTCGACTGGGGGGACACGGTTATGCGAGTGTTCCCCCAGTCTCCCGGGCCCATGGCGCACTGGCCGCGGGTGGAGGCGGTTCCGGGCGTGGAGCACGCCTTGGCCACCTTGCACCAGCGTTACCGGCTGGGGCTGCTCACCAACGCCGCTGACTCGGGCGAGGCGCTGGTGCGCGCTGCCCTCGGGCGGGTGGGGCTGGAAGGGCACTTCGACCTGGTGCTGACCGCCCGCGAGCTTGGCTGCCGCAAGCCCGACCCCGCCTGCTACCGGCTGGCGGCCCGCGTGCTGGGCTGCCGCCCGGCCGAGGTGGTCATGGTGGGCGACGACTACGATGCCGATGTCGCCGGCGCGCGACGAGCCGGTCTTAGGGCCGTGTGGTACAACCCGACTGGGCTCGTCGTTCCGGCGGGATCTGAGCCTCCCGATGAACAGGTCAGCTCCCTGGGGGACCTGGCGCCCGCCATCGAGCGACTGGACAAGCGGTTAGTTTGCCTAGGGCAATGGTAATGGGGTAGTATCTGTCGCTGGCCGTGCAGCGCGGGGTGGCGCTCGATCGGCTTGAGTCAAGGAGGCGCGGTGGAATCACTACTACCATTCTTCATAGCCCTGGCGATTCTGCTGGCCGTAGCCAAGGCGTCGGCGCTCGTGGCCGTGCGTCTTCATCAGCCGGCGGTCTTGGGCGAACTACTGGTCGGGGTGATCCTCGGCCCCACCGTCCTGAACATGCTCGGTTGGCCGGCTTTCTCCGGCTTTCACCTGGAAGAGACCTTCGGCTACCTGGCGCAGTTAGGCGTGCTGATCCTCATGTTCATCGCTGGCCTCGAGGTGGACCTGGAGGCGATGGCCGAATCCGGCCGCTCTGCCGTTTTTGCCGGTGTCTTGGGTGTGATCACCCCGGTACTGCTGGGCGCGGGGATCATGCACCTTTTCGGCTACGACCTCGAGCACGGGCTCTTCATCGGCCTGGTGCTGGCCGCGACCAGCGTGAGCATCTCGGCGCAGACGCTCATGGAACTGGGGGTGCTGCGGACGCGGGTCGGTACCGTCCTCTTGGGGGCGGCGGTGGCCGACGATGTCCTCGTGATCCTGTTCCTCTCCCTCTTTACGGCCTTGACGGTCGGCGGTGGAGGCGGCATCGGTACCGTGGCCCTGGTGCTGGTGCGGATGGTCGCTTTCATGCTGATTTCCCTCTGGGTTGGACGGCGCTGGATCCCACGCCTGGTCGCTTGGGTGGATGACCTGCCCATCAGCCAGGGAGTGACGGCGCTGGTTCTGGTCACCGTTCTGGTCTACTCGTGGGCGGCCGAGGCGCTGGGTGGCATGGCTGCCATCACCGGGGCGTTCTTGGCCGGCCTCGCCTTCGCGAGGACTTCGTACCGGCGCCGAATCGAGGAGTCCATGAGCGTTATGGCCTACTCCTGGCTGGTGCCGGTATTCTTCATCAGTATCGGACTGGAGACCAACGCCCGCGCTTTGGGTTGGGCCGGCGTGCCCTTCGCGCTGGTGCTGGTGGCCCTGGCGGTTGTGTCCAAGGTACTGGGGTGTGGTTTGGGCGCGCGCCTGGGCGGTTGTACCTTGGAGGAGTCCCGTGCTGTGGGGGTTGGCATGGTTTCCCGCGGCGAGGTGGGGCTCATCGTGGCGACGGTGGGGCTGCAGGCAGGACTCATCGGTGACGATGTATTCGCCGCCGCAGTGATCATGGTCCTGGCTACTACCCTCCTTACGCCGGTGATGCTCCGGTTGCTCTACCCGCGCCGTAAGCCCGACACGGCCCAGGCGTAATCGGCCGATCCCCCGGCGCCGGCCGTTGGGGACGGCATGTGAGGAGTGCGATGGCACAGGTTCTCATACTCGTGCTGGATAAGGAAGAGACTACTGCCGACGTGATGGAGGCTTGGCGCGACGCAGGCGCCTCCGGCATCACCCTACTGGACAGCACCGGCCCCGGACGGTTGAAGCAGGCGCTTCGAGACGACCTGCCCCTAATGCCGACCCTGAGCGACCTGCTCGCCAGCGACGAGGCGCATCACCGGACGCTGTTCACCGTGCTCCCCGATGAGGAGACGGTGCAGCGGGTCACCCAGGCCACCATCGACGTGGTGGGAGACTTCTCGCAGCCCCACACGGGCCTGATGTTCACCCTGCCGGTGGGGCAGGTCTGGGGCTTGCACAAGGCGGGGCGGAAAGGCTGATCGACCGGCCCCAGGGATCAATGGCGCCCAAGTAAGGACGCACTGCAGCCGGCTGCCCACGGGCAGCCGGTTTCCTTGTGCCGCGTGGGCGAGGGGAAAAGACCTCCGCCACCG
>JAAYAV010000503.1 GCA_012719195.1 Anaerolineae bacterium
AAGTACAGCGAGGCGCCGGAGTTGGCCGCCCGGGTGGCGGCCGGAGAGCTGCCGCCGGTGGAGGAACGGCTGCCGGTCGAGCCATTGGTGGTGGAACCGTTCTCGGAACTGGGCGAGTACGGCGGGGATCTTCGCAGAGCAGTGCAGGCCACCAGCAGCGGCGGCCTCGCCATGTACTGCTATGAAGGATTCACGCGCTGGGACTATCACACCGGCCGCCTCGAGGTTACCCCGGCTGTGGCCAAGAGCTGGGACGTGAGCGAGGACGGTAGGACTTATACCTTTTATCTTCGCAAGGGCATGCGCTGGTCCGACGGCGAACCGTTCACCGCGGCGGACGTGATGTTCTGGTATGAGGAAATCGCCCTTAACCCCGAGCTCTCGCCGGCATTCCCGAGCTGGTTGGTGGTGGGCGGGGAGCATGTGGTCGTGTCCGCCGTGGACGACTACACGGTCAAGTTTGAGTTCGCGGTGCCGTTCGGCATCCTGCTCGACTTCATGTGCTTCAGCGGCAACACCAACCCGCCGTTTGCGCCAAAGCACTACCTATCCCAGTTCCACGTCAACTATGCCGACGCGGACGAACTGGCGGCTAAGGTTGAGGATGCCGGCTTCGAGACCTGGTATGAGCTCTTCCAGAACAAGAACACCTGGAGCGCGAACCCTGAGCTACCTACCCTGTGGCCGTGGGTGCCGCAGAGCGCCTGGGGCATGTCGGACTCGGTTGTGTGCACCCGCAACCCCTACTACTACCGGGTAGATACAGCCGGCAAGCAGTTGCCGTATCTGGATCGGCTCGTGGTGGATGCCGCTCAGAGCACCGAGATCATCATCATGAAGGCGATCGCCGGCGAGATTGACTTGCAGGTGAGCCACCTGGACTTCACCAACTACTCCTTCTTTAAGGAGAACGAGGAGCAGGGCGGCTACCGGGTCACCGAGTGGAAGGGCGGCCCCATCCCCTGCGTCTACGTCAACCAGAGCTATGGGGACGACGCCAAGCGGGAACTCTTCCAGACGCGGGAGTTCCGGCAGGCGCTGTCCTACGCCCTCAACCGGGACGAGATGAACGAACTGTTCTGGTTCGGATTGGCCGAGCCCTGCAACCCGGTGGCCAGTCCGCGAGACCCCTACTGGATGGAGGGGTATGGCCAGAACGCGGTGGCCTACGATGTTGACGAGGCCAACCGGCTGCTGGACTCGATCGGGCTGGACAAGCGTGACGCCGAGGGGTTCCGCCTCGACAAGACCGGCAAGCGCCTGCAGTTGCTGATGGAGAACTACCCCTCGGAGATGGGTGTACCGGCAATTGACATCTTCCTGCAGGTGGCCGGCTACTGGCAGGCGGTGGGTATAGACGCGCAGGCCAAGGAGATCGAGCGGTCGCTCTGGCAGACGCGCGCCGACGCCAACGAGTCGGAGATGCCGTCATACGACATCGCCAAGGTGCTCTGGGTGGTGGATCCGGGGTGGTTCGTGCCCTACGGCGGCTACTGCTACTGGGCACCGGCCTACGCTCAGTGGCAGAACAGCGGTGGGAAGAGCGGCATGGAGCCGCCTGCCGAGATCAAGCAGATCATTGACTGGTACGATCAGATGAAGGCGGAGCCGGATGAGGCCAAGCGGCTCGAGTTGGGCCAGAAGATCCTGGGCCAGCACCACGAGCAGATCTATGTCATCGGCACGTGCAGCATTGACATAGACCCGATGATCGTCCGGAACGACATGGTGAACTACCTGGAGAACGGCATTTCCGAGTGGCGCGTACTGCGCGATCATCTCAACTGGCCGTTCCAGGTGTGGAAGCGCAAGTCGTAGCCTTCCGCCCGTAGCTCGTTGAGACGGGGGCGGCAGATCTCTCTGCCGCCCCCTTGCCTTTCCTCGCATCATTCACACACCTCTCGCTGTAGTAACACATCTCCTTGACGCCTCTCCCTACTGCTGTACACTGCCGCTATAGCCTCTGACGTCCTCAGTTGGGGCGCCAAACGGCGCCG
>JAAYAV010000092.1 GCA_012719195.1 Anaerolineae bacterium
CGCGATCGTGCCGACGGCCTGCTGCAGTTCCTGGATCCGGGCGAGGAACGGCAGTACAAGCTCGAAATCGGCATCATCCGCGGTGACGACGAGTACCGGGAGTTCCGCGCCCGGCTGGACTGACGCCGGGCCTGCCCCGCCCGTGCGGGCGTGACCTAACCCCCTGTTCGCCAGGCGCTTCGCTTACCTGGCTGGCGACCCTTCCCTACGCGGGAAGGGGGAACCAGAAGGCGCTCCTCAGGGCACGAGAGGGCTTCTCCGGCTCCCCCTTCCTTCTCAGGGAAGGGGGCCGGGGGGTTAGGTTGGTCCCGCAGGGCGCCACGATCGGCTCCAGTCGGGATCAGGTTGGAGCGCTTGGCAGCTCCGCGCCGCTACCATGGGCCTACTGGTGGCGTGGCAGCTCGACCGGCAGCCCCGTCCGCACTGACTGCTTCACCGCCAGGCCCATCTCTAGCGCCGCCTTGCCGTCGGCGCCGGTGGCGCGAGGCTGCTCCTCACCGCGGATGCAGGCGAGGAAATGCGACATCTCCTCGGGCCAGCCGCTGGTCTCCGCCCACCAACGCGTTTCCACTGTCCCCGCCGCGCGCTTCATGGTCCTCAGGGAGTTGACGGCGTCGAAGGGGCCGACCAACTCAGCGTTCAGGCCGTCATAGTTGAGCACCCAGCGCTCGCTCTGGTCGTAGGCCCAGCTGCCGCCGGCCCCGGCCGCCAGCGATACCACCGTGCCGGCCTGGAAGCGGATGGTGCACACCGCCTCGGCGACGGTGGTGCGCCCGGGAGCCAGCGCCGAGCCACCCTCGGCGTACACGCGCTCGGCGTCTCCCAGCAGGTAGCGGAGCATGTCGAACACGTGGGCGGTGTTCTCGATGAGCGGCCCGCCGCCGTCGGCCTCGTCCCAGAACCAGTCCTTGTCCACCGGACCGAGCTGATAGCGGACTTGCGCCACGCGGGGGAAGCCCCAGTCGTCCTGCCGCTCCTTGAGATAGCGGAAGGGCGAGGCGCCGCGCTTCTTGAAGCCCAGGAGGAGGACCACTCCCGCCCGCCGGCATGCCTCGGAGATGGCGTCGCAGTCGGCGGGAGTGGGGGCCATCGGCTTCTCGAGAAGGACGTGGCGCCCACTCTCGGCGGCGGCCACGGCCAGCTCGCGGTGCGACGCGGGCGGGGTGCAGATGCTGACCGCGTCCAACTCCGCCTGCTGCAGCAACTCCAGCCCGTCACGGTAGGCGACGGCCCCGTAGCGTGCCGCCGCGCGCTCCCCTCGCTCGGTGCGCGGGTCGGCCACGGCGGCGATGGTGACGCCGGGCAGGCGATGGTACTCCTCCAGGTGACGCTCGCCGATGCCCAGCCCGATGACTCCCACCCGAACGTCCATCCCATCCTCCTGTAGGCTCGAGGCCGCCGGCGGCCGCCGGCACTGATGTCCTCCCTCTGCCTTCTGCGGACGATCCTACTCCGGGTACCACTCCGGATGGTAGCGGCGGGCATAGAAGCGGGTTGCTAGAGTGAGGTCCAGGTCGGCGACCAGTACCTCCGCGGCGCCGTAGGGAACGTAGCCCATCAAGTGACCCTTGGGGTCGATAAGGCTGGTAGCGGAGTTCTGGTCCGGTGTGGCCAGGTTGACGCTGGCGAAGTAGATGCTGTTCTCCTGGGCGCGACAGACCATGGCCATCTCGTAGAAGGACTCGCCCCAGCGCTCGAGGGGCTGGCCGTTGCGCTCGCCCACCGTTTGCTGCGGCTGGAAGACCACCTGTGCCCCCCGAACCGCCGCCCAGCGGACCGTCTCCGGGTAACGCCAGCCTTCGTGGCAGACGACAACGCCGAAAGTGACGCCGTCCACCGAGAAGAGGCGGCGCTGCCCGTCAGGCACGTAGTTCTCCTCCTCGCCGCCAGGGGTGATCTGGTTCTTGGTCTGATGCCCGAGGAGGCGGCCGGATCGGTCGATGACGAAGGCGGTGTTCTCCAGGCCACGCTCGGTGACCCACTCCATTCCCACGATGGCGGCCACCCCGGTGTGGGCGCAGGCCGTCTGCAGGTCCGCCCGCGCTTGCTCCATCTCCGCCTGGTTGGGCGAGGGCAGCGTTAGGCGTCCGCCGCGGAGGCCGGGCACGTACGTCTCCGGGAAGCAGGCCAGGGAGACGCGCTGCCGGGCGCACTCCTCCAGCGTCTCCGCCATGAGGGCCACGCCCTCGGCGACCGAAGCGGGCTGCGGGAGCGGCGCGAGGGCGATGCGCCAGAGGCGGCTTGTCTCGGTCACTGTGTCCCTCCTCGGCCGAGACCCAGCTCGGCGTGGATGAGGCACACTGTCTCGTCGACGACCTCTTGGGGCACCACGAAGGTGACATTGTACTCGGAGTAGGCCTGGGCGATGCTGAGCACAGGCGTCCGGTGCTTGCCCAAGGCGGCGAAGGTGCGTGAGGCGAGGGAGAAGGAGTCGTCGGCGGCCGCTCCGACCACCGATACCGACGCCACTGGGCGCTGCACGGTGATCTGCCGCACGACCCCATGCTCCTTGTCGTCTACGAACTCGCGCTCCAGCGCGGCCACCGCCGCCTCGGTATCCTGTCCGCGCACCAGGAGTGAGATGGTCTTGTCGACAAACGACTGGCCGAACATGAGCACTTCGCTGCCCGCCTTGGAGAGGGCGACGAGCGCTCGGGCCGAGATGCCCGCCGACCAGCCGTCGGTGTTACCCACCACGGCGACGGCGCTCAGGCCTTTGGAGGTGATTATGGCGCGGGGGCCGTTACGCGGCTTATCCGACTGATCCACGATCAGGGTGCCCGGGTGCTCGGGGTGGTAGGTGTTGCGGATGCGCAGAGGTATGCCCCGGGTGACCAGTGGCTGCACCGTCTTGGGGTGCAGGACTTCAGCGCCAAAGTACGCCAGTTGCGCCGCCTCGACATAAGTGAGCTCCTCGAGGGTGCAGGCCTGGGAGACTATCTTGGGATCGGCGGTGAGGATGCCGTCGACATCTGTCCACACCCACACTTCATCGGCATCGAGCGAGGCGCCCATGATGGCGGCCGAATAGTCGCCGGCGCCGCGCCCCAGGGTAGTGGGGGCGCCGGACTTGTCCGACCCGACGTAGCCGGTCACCACCGGAACGATGCCCTGGGCGATGAGGGGGCGGATAACGGCCTGGGCCCGCTCGCGCGTCTCGTCGAGCAGCGGGGCGGCCCCGCCGAAGGTGCTGTCCGTCACCACCACCGCGGTGGCGTCCACGAAGGCCGCCGCTCGACCGCGGGCCCGCAGCGCCGCCGCCAGTAGGGCAGCGGAGAGCTTCTCGCCCACGCCGGCGATGCGGTCCAGGGCGCGAAGGGTGAGTTCACCGATGACGGTGAGGCTCTCGCACAGCGCGCCGATCTCGTCCAAGCGCTGCTCGATGAAGCGATGGACCTCCAGCCGCTCGTCCCCTTCCAGCAGAGCGTCGGCCACCGCCTGGTGCGTCTCCCGCAGGGCGGCCAGCGTGCGCCGGTAACCCTCGACATCGCCCTCAGCCGCCTGCCGGCCCAGGGCCCGCAGCGAGTTCGTCACCGTGGCCATGGCGGAGACCACCACCAGGACCGGCCCGGAGGTCGACTCGTCTGCCAGCCTTGCTGCCTTAGCGATGCGGTCCGCGTCCCCTACGGAGGTGCCGCCGAACTTCATCACAATCATCGCTAGTGACCTCCGCCGATGACGGGCATGATGACCAACCGGTCTCCTTCGCTGAGGCTGCGGTCCAGGGCGTTGGTCCCGTGTAGGCGGGCGCCGTTTAGGTACACGTTTACGAAGGGGTTGAGGTCGCCGGACTCGGTCACCAGCCGCGCAGCCATGTCGGGGTAGCGGACCCGCAGCGCGGCCACGGCGTCACCTACGCTCGCGGCGTTGACCTGGACCACCGCTTCCCCGCCGGTAGCGCGCCGGTAGGGGGCAGGGATGGCGAACTGGACGGTTGGCCGTCCGTCGGACTCTGTCATTCTTCCTCCGATAACCATCGGGCAAGCGATTCACTTAACGGGATACGCCCCTCCACCGGAAGGCGAAGAGGCGCAGGACTACGTCGTCGCGCTCTCATCTACCAGACCTGTGTCTGACGGAATTGGCACCGCAACCCGCAGTGGTTCGGATGCCGAGGCTTCAAAGGGCCGTTCCCTCTGCCTCTCTGGATAAGAGCCTGTCTATTCAGTTGGCGGAAATGCTAACAGGCTGGTAGGTTCCTTGTCAATTGAGGCCCCGCCCGGCGCACGTATCCGCCGCCGCGGGCGCGGGAGAACCTGTGACGCTGATCTGTCCCGTCTGCCGCCAGGCGCTCGCTCTCAATGGGCGGACGTATGGCTGTCCCGCCGGCCATGCCTTCGATCGTGCTCGCGAGGGCTACGTCAACCTGCTGCTCCGGCGGCCGGGTTCCAGTGTGGGCGACTCGCGCGAGATGCTCGCCGCTCGGCGCGCCTTCCTGGGTGGCGGCCACTACCGGCCCCTTTCCGACGCCATCAACGAGCGGGTTCAGTCTCAGCTGGCCCACCGCACAGCGGCCACGGTTCTTGACGTGGGCTGCGGCGAAGGCTACTACCTCTGCCGGTTGCGCGCGACCTTGGGCCCGGCCCGGTCCCAGTCGGGAGCGATCCTGATTGGGGTTGACGTGGCCCGGGAGGCGGTGCGCCTGGCCGCCCGCGCCTGCCCCGAGGCCACCTTCGCCGTGGCCGATGTCTGGTCGCTGGTGCCGGTAGCGGACGGATCGGTAGACGTGCTGCTGAGCGTCTTCTCGCCTCGCAACCGAGCCGAGTTTGGGCGGGTGCTCGCGCCCGACGGACTCTTTCTGGTGGCCGTCCCCGAGCCGGAGCACCTACAGGAACTGCGGCCTCTCCCCGGGTTCCTTGGCGTCCCCGAGGATAAGCGCGACGCCCTGGTGCAGCAGTTGACGGGCGGGTTCCGGCTCGTGGACGAGCGGGTGATCTCGCTGCGGCTCGGCCTGGTCGGCGACGACCTGGTCCACCTGGCCGCCATGACCCCCAGTGCCCGCCATCTGTCCCCGGCGACCCTGGAAGGCCTGCGGGCTTTGGCGATGACACCGGTGACGGCGGCCTTTCGCTTGTTGGGCTTCGCCAAGGTAGGGCCTCGGCGCTAGGCGTGGCGAGACCCATTGCCGACCATCCACGGCAATGGACCACTCCAGTTGGCGGTAATTGGCAGTTGACAGCCCCTTGCAGGCCCATCTACCCTGTAATGGATGCATCCATTCGGCAGGGGAATGACCTGTGCAGGTTCGCGTAGATCGCCAGTCCAAGGTGCCGCTGTACCGGCAGGTAGCGGACCAGCTCCGCGCGCTCATCGTCGGGGGCGTGTTGCCCGGCGGACACCGGCTGCCTTCGGAGCGGGACCTGGCCCGCGAGTTGGGCGTGAACCGCACCACGGTGGTCAACGCCTACGGCTCCCTGGCCGCTGACGGGCTGGTGGAGGGTCGGGTCGGCGTCGGGACGGTGGTGCGGGGACGGACGGAGCCGGAGCCCGAGCGCCCGGCGGCTCCCATGCCCTGGTCGGAGGCGATCCGGTACCG
>JAAYAV010000504.1 GCA_012719195.1 Anaerolineae bacterium
GACCGGCTGAGCGGGGAGTGGTACCTGCACCGGGTGTATGACTGAGGGGGATTGGCCACCGAGGCACGGAGACACGGAGAAAGCAATAGATGGGAGAGAGGGGATAAGCCAGCGGTCTAGCCCCTTCCTATTCCCTGCTCGGTGACTCTGTGTCTCTGTGGCTAGTCTCCGCCAGGAACTGGGCCGGGGTGACGGTGCGGGTTCCGGCGAAGGCGCCGAGCACCAGCAAGTCGCGGTCGACAGTGACTAGGTAGTGGGCCTGGCCGAGCAGGGCGCAGGCGAGGAAGGCCTCGTCGAAGGGGTCGCGGACGGCGCCGGCCACATCCACGTGGCCGGTCACCAACTGGCCGAAGGTGCGGATGGCTTCCAGGTAAGGCTCTACGGGGTTCGATAGGCCGGCGAATCGTTCGTGCAGCCAGGTACGGTGCAGGACGTCCTCGTACTCGGCGTAGACGCTCGGCGAGTAGAGCAGGGTGAAGCGGCCTTCGAGCCAGCGAGCCAGGACCTGGGCAGGAGCCCCGCGTGGGGAAATCAGCCCGCTGACCAGGACGCTGGTGTCAATGACTGCCCGCATCTCAGCCAAACCCCAGGCAGGAGCGGGGTGGTTCCCCCGCGGAGTGCATCTAGACCTCGCCCGGGGCTTGGCCTAAGCCGGCCCGCTCACGCCTGGACTCCTGCACCTTCTCCTCGACGAGGCGAGCGATCTCTTCGGCGTCCATGTTTTCGGTGGCCTGATGGACGGCTTGCTGGGCGGCCAGGAAACGCTCGCGCACGCGGGCCTGGGAGGCATCGAGCAGTTCCTGGTAGCGCTCGCGGCTGAGGACCACGGCGTACTCGCGGCCGTAGCGCTCGATCACGATGTCCTCGCCCCTGAGAACGGCGCGGTCCAGCACCTGGCCGGTGCGTTGCTTGAGCTCGGTAATGGGCACCGGGATAGGCATCAGTTACCTCCAGAGAACGACGAATAGCACTAATCGGACACATTATACCACATGGTGGCGGCAGAGGGGATTGGCCACCGAGGCACGGAGACACGGAGAGGGGCTAGGGGTTAGGGGATAGTGGTTAGGGGGCGGGGACCGGTAGGTTCCCGCCTCTGCTCTGGCCACTGCCCATTGCCTCCAGCTCAGTGACTCTGTGTCTCTGTGGCTGATCCCCACAGGAGGAGGCGATGGCGGTAGCGGAGTTGGCGGAGCGGCCGGTGGCGGTGCGGGCCTACCTGGGCACGTTGCTGCCGGATGAGGTGCGACCGCGGACTTTCGAGGTGATCTGCATTCGGGCGGGGGAGGCAAACGGGCTGGTCTATGCGCCTTCGGTGCTGCGCCGTTCGGTGGAGGAGGGGTTGTGGCGGAACGTGACCGTCTTTGCCAACCACGCCGGACCGCTGGATGACGGCCGGCCGGGAGGGCGGGCCATCGAGGACGTGGTGGGTGTGCTCTCGGAGGCGCGCTGGGCGGGGCGGGCGGTGATGGGGGTGCTGGCCTGCCGGGGCCCGAAGGCGGACCTGGTGACGCGGCTGGCGGAGGAGGTGTTGGCGGCCCAGGAGCGCGGTGAGGTGGGGCCGAACATCGGGCTCTCGGCCGACATGTACGTGGAGCGGCGGCCGGGAGCGAGAGAGGTGGACCGCATCGTCCGGGTGAACAGCCTGGACGTGGTGTACAACCCGGCGGCGGGCGGGGCTTTCCTGCGCGTGCTGAACGGGGGACGAGGAGAAGGATGGATGGAGGAATTGCGGGAGGATATGGTCGAGGAGCAGGACCTGGAGCAGGAGGGGATGCAGGTGGGCTTGGCGCTGGAGAGGTCGCGCCAGGCGCTGGCGTCCCAGTGCTCCTACTTGCTGGAGACGGCGCTGCGGGGGTCGAGCCTGCCGCAGCCCTTCCAGGACGAGGTGCGGCAGCAGTTCGGGGGGAAGATCTTCCGGCCGGAGGAACTCGATCGAACCTTGCAGTCGAAGCAGGCCACCTGGGCCAAGCTGGTGGAGGGGCAGGTGGTGCGCGGGGTGGGGGGACGCATGAGCATGCGCGACGAGCTGGATCGGGTGCGGCTGGCGGCGGAGCGGCTGTTCGGCCTGCCGGTGCCGGAGGACGCCCTGTCCATACCGCGGCTATCGGGCATCCGGGAGCTGTACCTGCTGCTCACGGGCGACGAGGGCTTCCACGGGCGGGCCTATCCGGAGCGGGCCCAGTTGGCTAACGCCACCACCAGCACCATGACGGCGGTGACGGCGGACGTGCTCAACAAGGTGATGCTGCAGGCCTACAACCGGCGTGAGCGCTGGTGGGAGCCCATCGTGACCAACCGCGACCTGGAGCGCTTCCAGGAGATGAAGATGATCCGCACGTACGGCTTCTCGGCTCTGTCCACGGTGATTGAGGGGAACGTCTACACCGAGAAGACCTGGGGCGACCTGCAGGAGACGGCGGAGATCATCAAGAAGGGCAACTACGTGGGCGTCACGCTGGAGATGATCATGGCGGACGACCTGGAGGCGGTGCGGGCTCTACCGCAACTGCTGGGGACGGCCGCCTGGAACACGGTGTCGGACGCAGTGGCGACGATGTTCACCGCTAACGGCGGCACCGGCCCCCTCATGTCGGATGAGGAGCAGTTGTTCGCTGAGGCGCACGACAACCTGGGGACGACGGCGCTGGACGTGGACACGTTCGACGCGGCCCAGACGGCGATCATGACCCAGACGGACCCGGGCAGCTCCCGGCCCATCGCGGTGCCGGGGCGCTACCTGTTGGTGCCGGTGCAGTTGCGCTCCACGGCCATGGTGATCCGCAACAGCATCCACAAGCCGGGCGGCGAGGAAGGGGAGATCAACCCCTGGTACGACGGCTTCGAGGTGCTGGTGGTGCCGCCCTGGACGGACGCGGACAACTGGGCGCTGGCGACGGACCCGAACGTGGCGGAGCACGTCGTGCTCGGCTGGCTGCAGGGCCGGCGCGAGCCGGAGATCTTCGCGGCGGCGGAGGACACCATCGGCTCGATGTTCACCCACGATGAGATGCGGGTGAAGGTGCGGTTCTTCATCTGCTGCGGGGTGGCGGACTACCGCGGGCTGTATAAGGCGAACGTGACGTA
>JAAYAV010000505.1 GCA_012719195.1 Anaerolineae bacterium
CCATGGTCTCGCCCACGGCCCGACCCATGCCCAGCACGATGCTCGCCACAATGCCCGACTTAGCCGCCGGCAGCACCACCCGCCAGAGCGACTGCCAGTGCGTCGCCCCCAGCGCCAGGGCGCCGTCGCGGTACAACTGGGGCACGGCGCGAATCGAGTCCTCCGAGACGGCGATAACGCTGGGCAGCACCATGATGCCCAGCACCAGCGCTCCCGCCAAGACACTCAGCCCCGCCCCGCCCATGGAGTCGCGGATGAGCGGGACCAGTATCTTCAGGCCGATGAAGCCGTAGATCACCGAGGGCACACCGGCCAGAAGTTGGACGGCCGGCCGCAACACCTGGGCCAGGAGCGGCGGAGAGTAGTCAGTCACGAAGACGGCCACCGCCACCCCTAACGGCACGCCCACCAAGAGCGCCCCCAACGTGACCCACAGCGACCCGACCACCATGGCCAGGATGCCGAACTGCCCTTGGGTAGGAGCCCATTCGCTCCTAGTCAGGAAGCGGATCGGCCCGAACTCTATCAGTACCGGCAGGCCCTCACGCAGGATGAACACGGTGATGACGGCGAGCGAAAGCACCGCCGTCAGCGCCAGGGCCAGCAACAGGTACTGGATCAGTCTCTCTTTGAGCAAGGTAGGCTAAGCCCCCTCCACCGGAATGAGCCCTTCCAGGCCGAGTATGGCTTGCGCCTCCGCGGTCAGGCAATAGTCCACGAAGCGCTGTGCCGGAGCGGACAGTTCCCCGAGCCAGGTGAACAGGAACGGCCGCACGAGGAAGTAGTCGCCCGCCATGCTGGCCTCCACCGTGGGCGTCACTCCGTCCAACGGCACCGGCTTAACGAAGTCCCCGACTATGCCCAGCGACATGTAGCCGATGGCGTTGCGGTCGCTGTTGACGATCACACGGACGGCCCCGTTGGAGTCCTGCCGGAGAGCCCGGGCGCTCACTCTAGTGTCACCCATCATCAGCTCGTCGAAGGCGCCCCGGGTGCCGGAGCCCTCCTCGCGCACCACCAGGGTGATGCGGTCGTCGCCACCCCCCAACTGGCTCCAGTTGTCGACCTCCCCGGCAAAGATGCGGCGCACTTCTTCCGAGGTGAGCGCCGCCACCGGATTGTCCGGATGCACCACCACGACGATGGCGTCGTAGGCGATGGGCTGGCTCACCAGGCCCTGCGCCAGCTCCGAGTCCTTCAGTTCCCGCGAACTCATGCCGACATCGGCCGCGCCGGTGAGCGCCGCCTCGATGCCGGCGGTGGAACCGCCGCCCTGGATGTTCACCACCGGCGCGGTCGGATGCTCCCGGGCGTACTCCTCCGCCAGCAGCTCGGCAAAGGGCTGCACCGAGGTGGACCCCGCCACGCTGATCCCGCCGCCGGCACTTGATGCCACCGGCCCGCAGCCCGTCGCCAGGCCCATCAGCAGCATCAGCACCGCTCGCCTGCCCGCCCGGTCAGCCTTCACGGCGACCTCCACCGGCGGCATCGACTGGCGCCGGGCCGAGCCGCACCCTCGCTCGTGGCATCATCCCATTCGGCCGGTGACATAGTCGTTGGTGCGCTGGGACCTGGGATTGGTGAAGACGCGCTCGGTGGGGCCGTACTCCACCAGATCCCCAATCCACATCAGCGCCGTCCAGTCCGACACGCGGGCGGCCTGCTGCATGTTGTGGGTGACGATCACGATGGTGTACCTCTCTTTGACCCGCACCATGACCTGCTCGAGGCTCTGGGTGGCGATGGGGTCGAGGGCGGAGGCGGGTTCGTCCATGAGTACCACTTCCGGTTGGGTGGCCAACACGCGCGCCAGGCAGAGCCGCTGTTGCTGCCCGGGGGAGAGGGCCAACGCCGAGCGGTGCAGCTCGTCCTTGACCTCGTCCCACAGGAACGCCCCCGTGAGCGACTCCTCCACGATCTCGTCCAGCGGGGTTTCCCGGTCCAGCCCCAAGACGCGTGGCCCGAAGGCGACGTTGTCGTACACGGACTGGGGGAAGGGATTGGGGCGCTGGAAGACCATGCCCACGCGCTTCCGCAGCCGCACGACGTCGGTGCCCGGGGCGTAGATGTTCTCGCCGTCGAGCAGTACCGCTCCCTCAGCGCGTGCCCCGGCGATGGTGTCGTTCATGCGGTTGAGGCAACGGAGCAGGGTAGACTTGCCGCAGCCTGAGGGCCCGATAAGAGCGGTGATGGCATGCTCCCGCACGGGCATGGTGACGTCCTTCAGCACCTGATGGGAGCCGTAGTAGAAGTTGAGGTGCTCGATGCTGATCTTGTCGCGGTCCACTTGTCCCTCGCCGCGGCTATCTTAGCAGAGATGCCCAGCGGCCACCAACGATGACGGGTTGGGCGGAGCAGGGACCGGTGGTCAGCACTACCGTACTGGGCTAGAATGGCATCTGGCTACTACATGGGCCGCCGCATCGCCTTCTCTACGTTAGGAGTGTCGCTATGAAGACTGGTCGTGTCCTTCTCATCCTTGCCTTGGCCGTGGGTGCCTTGGCCCTCGGCGCCTGCACCGGCGCCACCGCCACTCCAACGTCTGGTGATGGGGCCGCCGGCCCCGTCGCCAAGACAGAGGTCATTGCCTACCAGCCTGGTGAGCCCACCGGTGACCCGCTGGAAGGCGAGTGCTGGACGACTTCTTTGATACTACCCCGCGAGGACGCCTGGCGCTGCATGATCGAGAACAGCATCTACGATCCCTGCTTCGGGGAGGCGGACGCTGAGGCTGTGGTCTGCGGGGCGGACCCGGTGGCGGGCGAGACGGGCTTCCTTCTGACGCTCAGTTCGCCCCTGCCCGCGCCTGAGATGGGGCAGACCCCCGAAGGCCAGTCGTGGATGGTGCGCCTGGCCGATGGTACTCTCTGCGGCTTTGCCACCGGCGCCACCACGGGCGTGGACGACAAGCGCCTCAACTACTGGTGCGACGTCGAGACAACGGAAGAGGGGGCGGCCGTGGGGTTGCTGGGCGATCTCGTCGCCGGCGAGGTCTGGACGGCCGAGCTGGCCACCATAGTAATGACTGAGGACGGCCCGACGCTGAAGGAATCGGAAGTGGTGGAGATCGCCACCGTCTGGCGGTAGGCTCTTGCCCCTCGCCCTGGCGCCACCTTATCGCGGCGCCAGGGCGAACGTGCGCTCCTCCAGGTGGCTGGGGCCCAGCGTCTGCACCTGATAGAGCACCGCCTGCCCCAGCCGCTTCTGCAGGTCCGCCCCCACCTGGGCCAGCCGCTGGCTCGCCTTGCGCTTCTGGAACAGCGTCAGCTGCTTGCCCGCTTGCGGCGCCAGGGCCTCCGCCCGCACGCCCAACTCCACCACCGGCCCCTCCAGGACCTCCGGCAAGACGCGGCGCACCGCGCTCAGAAGATCGGCGGCGGCAGCGCTCGGTTCCTTCAACGACACTGCCCGCGTCGCCTCCGGCCGTGCCTCCACCTGCCAGCGTACCTGCAGGCGCGCGCTCGACCACCCCTCGCGCCGGAGACCCCGCGCCACCTCCTCGGTCAGCCCG